>JANPNJ010000255.1:0-4612 GCA_031427395.1 Burkholderiales bacterium | reverse complement strand
CAAGATCATCGAGGACTTGACCAGCGGCCTGTCCAACTTCATGGATGCGCAAGGATACCAAACCATCGGCGACTTTCAGGGCAAGGCGGTGCCGAGTGTGGCCAACTGGCAAAGCCTCAATCTCAATCACATCGAAAAAGCTGTCATCAACCAGGACTTGTGCATCCAGTGCGGGCGCTGCCATGTGGTTTGTGAAGACACGTCACATCAGGCCATCACCGCCAGCAAAAACGGCGTGCGTTTTTTTGAAGTCAAGGACGAGGAATGTGTCGGCTGCAATTTGTGCGTGTCGATTTGTCCGGTGCCCGATTGCATTACCATGCGTGCCCTGGCATCAGGCGAAGTCGATGCGCGCACCGGCGAGACCGTCAGCGGTCATTACGCCAACTGGACCACCCACCCCAACAATCCCATGCGCGTGAGCGCAAAATGAGCGCCAAATGAATGCTGCCCTGAACACCTTGTCACAAGCCGCAGCGCCCTACGAAGTTTCCCACTGGATCGGTGGCCGATCCGAGCGTGGCCAAGCTGCGCGTTACGCCGATATTTACAACCCGGCGCTGGGCACGGTGCAGGGTCGGTTGGTTCTCGGGTCAACGATCGATCTGGACTATGCTGTAAGCCACGCGCTGGCCGCGTTTCCGGCATGGGCACAGACCCCGCCCCTGACGCGTGCGCGCGTGCTGTTCCGCTTTCTTGAAATCGCCCAGTCACGGCGCAATGATTTGGCCGAATGTCTGGTGCAAGAACACGGCAAGACCCTGCCGGACGCGCTGGGTGAAGTCGCGCGCGGCATCGAGATGATTGAATTTGCCACCGGCATACCGCAGTTGCTCAAGGGTGAATTCACCGACCAGATCGCGCGCGGTATTGATGCCTGGTCAATGCGCCAGCCGCTGGGGGTGGTGGCCGGCATCACGCCGTTTAATTTTCCGGCGATGGTGCCCATGTGGATGTACCCGCTGGCCATTGCCTGCGGCAACACCTTTGTGCTGAAACCCTCCGAGCGCGACCCATCAGCAAGCCTGCTCGCGGCGCAGTGGCTCAAGGAAGCCGGTCTGCCTGATGGCGTGTTCAATGTGGTGCAGGGCGACAAGACCGTGGTCGATGCCATTCTTGTCCACCCACACATCCAGGCGGTGAGTTTTGTCGGCTCGACCCATGTTGCCGAATATATTTACCGCACCGGCAGTGCCCACGGCAAACGGGTGCAGGCGCTGGGTGGTGCCAAAAACCATATGGTGGTGATGCCCGACGCGGATATTGCCCAGGCGGCCGATGCGTTGATTGGTGCGGCCTATGGCTCGGCAGGCGAGCGTTGCATGGCAATCTCGGTGGCGGTGGCGGTGGGCGATGTCGGCGACAAACTGGCGGCGGCACTGGCACCAAAAGTGGCGGCACTGAAAATCGGCGAGGGTCATCAATCCGGCGCGGAAATGGGACCCATCATTACCGCTGCCGCCAAACAACGCATTGAGGGTTTGATCGGCCAAGGCATTGAGCAGGGTGCCCGGGCCGTGGTGGACGGGCGGAACTGCCGCGTGGCCGGGTTCGAGAATGGTTTTTTTGTCGGCGGCACCTTGCTCGATCATGTGCGCCCGGACATGGTGGTGTACCGCGAGGAAATTTTCGGCCCGGTGTTGTGTGTGGTGCGCGTGCCCGATATCGCCGCCGCCGTGCAACTCATCAACAGCCACGAATACGGCAATGGCGTGGCGTTGTACACCACTGATGGCGGCACCGCGCGCGAGTTTGTGCGCAACATCCAGGTCGGCATGGTGGGGGTGAACGTGCCGCTGCCGGTGCCGATGGCGTTTAATAGTTTCGGCGGCTGGAAGCGCAGTTTATTCGGCGATCACCACGCCTATGGGCCAGAGGCGGTGCGTTTTTACACGCGCCACAAAGCCGTGATGCAGCGCTGGCCGGACAGTGTGGCGCGCGGGCCGGAATTTGCCTTTCCGCAGATGGGTTGACACCGAAATTTTGCCCCGCCCTTCACTGGAGCAACCATGCACGATTCCCTGATCAACGAAGACCTGCAACCCACCACCGAGGCACAACGCACCTGGCGCTGGTATCACTTCGCGGCGTTGTGGATCGGCATGGTGATGTGCATTCCCGCCTACATGCTGGCGGCGAGTTTGATCGAATCCGGTATGTCCTGGAGCCAGGCGGTCGGCACGGTGTTTCTCGGCAACGCCATAGTGCTGGTGCCGATGCTGTTGATCGGCCACGCCGGCACCAAATACGGCATCCCCTACGCGGTGCTGGCGCGCGCGTCATTTGGCACCATCGGTGCGCGTCTGCCGGCCGTTTTGCGGGCGCTGGTGGCGTGTGGCTGGTATGGTATCCAGACCTGGTTCGGCGGCATGTTGCTGCACACGTTGGTCGGTGTGCTGCTCGGTGCGCCTTTGGGTGGTGAAAAAATCGCAGGGCTCGGCATCACCTTCAGCCAGTTGCTGTGTTTTCTGGGTTTCTGGGCGATCCAGTTTTATTACATCGTGCATGGCATCGATTCGATCCGCAAACTCGAAACCTATACCGCGCCCCTCAAGATCGTGATTTGTTTTGTGTTGCTGTGGTGGGCGTATTCCAAGGCCGGCGGATTCGGCCCGATCATTGATCAACCCTCACAGTTTGTCGAAGGCGGCAAAAAAGCCGGGCAGTTCAGCGCGGTGTTCTGGCCATCGCTCACCGCCATGGTGGGTTTCTGGGCGACCCTCGCGTTGAACATTCCTGATTTCACCCGCTTCGCCAAAAGCCAGCGAGACCAGTTCATCGGCCAGACCATTGGCCTGCCGGTGCCGATGGGCTTGCTGGCGATGTTGGCGGTGTTTGTCACCTCTGCCACGGTGGTGATCTACGGCAAGGCGATTTGGGATCCGGTGGATCTGTCGAGCCGCATGACCGGCGCGGCGGTGCTGATCGCACTCATCATTTTGTTGATTGACACCATTAGCGTGAATCTTGCCGCCAATTTGGTGGGGCCGGCCTACGATTTTTCGGCGTTGAATCCGCGCCGCATTTCCTACAAGACCGGTGGCTTCATCACCGCCGGCATAGCCATTGTCATGATGCCGTGGAAGGTGTTGGAGTCCACCCAAGGCTACATCTTCACCTGGCTGATCGGCTACTCGGCGTTGCTGGGGCCGGTGGCGGGCATACTGATCGTTGATTATTATTTGATTCGCCGCACCGAATTGAAGGTCGATGATTTGTACAAACAAGACGGCTGTTACCGTTATGCCAACGGCTGGAACCGGGTGGCGATTCTCGCCTTTGTGTTGGGGGTATTGCCGAACGTGCCGGGTTTTTTGAATGCGGCGTTTCCGCAGATATTTCCCAACGTCGGTGAATTTTTCAAAGGCGTTTACACCTACGCGTGGTTCATCGGCATCGCCATCGCCGCGGTGGTGTATCGTGTCGGCATGAACACCGAGCAAACAAAATTACGGAGCGTGACAACATGAGCCATTCCCACCTCATACGCGGCGGTACGGTGGTGAACGCCGACCGCGAATTCAAGGCCGATGTGTTGTGCATCGATGGTTTGATAGCGGCCGTTGGTGCCGATGCGGCGCGGCAGACGCCCGCCGGTGTGCAAACCCTCGATGCGTCGGGGCAATACATTTTGCCGGGCGGCATCGATCCGCACACCCACATGCAATTGCCGTTCATGGGCACGGTCGCCGTCGATGATTTTTTCACCGGCACGGCGGCGGGGCTGGCGGGCGGCACCACCAGCATCATCGATTTTGTCATTCCCAATCCGCAACAGCCGCTGCTGGAGGCGTATCACACCTGGCGTGGCTGGGCGGAAAAAGCCGCCGCCGATTACAGCTTTCATGTCGCGGTGACGTGGTGGAGCGAATCGGTGCATCGAGACATGGGCACGCTGGTGAAAGATGAGGGTGTCAACAGCTTCAAACATTTCATGGCCTACAAAAACGCCATCATGTGTGATGACGAAACGCTGGTGAACAGTTTTCGCCGCGCGCTCGAATTGGGTGCCATGCCGACCGTCCACGCCGAGAACGGCGAGCTGGTTTATTTGTTGCAGCAGGAAGTGGTGAAGATGGGCATCACAGGCCCCGAGGGTCATCCACTGTCGCGCCCGCCGATGGTCGAGGGCGAGGCCGCCAACCGCGCCATCGCCATCGCGGAGGTGATTGGTGTGCCGATTTATGTGGTGCATGTGTCGTGTATTGAGGCGGCGGATGCGATTGCACGCGCCCGCGCACGCGGACAGCGGGTATATGGCGAGGTGCTGGCTGGGCATTTGCTGATCGACGAGAGTGTATATCGGCATCCTGATTTTGCGACAGCCGCCGCCTATGTGATGAGTCCGCCGTTTCGTCCCAAGGCGCACCAGGAGGCGTTGTGGCGCGGCCTGCAATCGGGGCAACTGCACACCACCGCGACCGACCATTGCACCTTTTGTGCCACGCAAAAAGCGGCGGGCAAAAACGACTTCACAAAAATCCCCAATGGCTGCGGCGGCATTGAGGAGCGCATGGCGGTGATCTGGGACGCGGGTGTCAACACCGGTCGTTTGACCCCGAGCGAATTTGTCGCCATCACGTCAGCCAACGCCGCCAAGCTGTTTAATATT
>JANPNJ010000254.1:0-3511 GCA_031427395.1 Burkholderiales bacterium | reverse complement strand
TGAGGGAATGGCATTTCTTTGAGAGCTTGTCGATTTCAGCCGAAATATCGACCGCGGAGTCGTCCTGCACATACCGCAGCTCCTCGATTTTGGCTTCCAGTTCGGCGACCGGCTGCTCAAAATCAAGAAACGTCAATTTGGATGGGGTGGAAGCGGTCATTGGTGGGTTTTTATGCGTCTGTGCCAAAGGCCAAGACCGCATGATACCAATTTGCGCCGATATAATTGTTCTTCGCTGCTTTGGCATATAAAAGCGGGAACCACAGATGAACACAGATAAACACGGATAAAACCAAACGCCCTTATCTGCGTTCATCTGCGTTCATCTGCGGCTACAAAAGTCCCCCCATCATGGCCAACCGACTTTCCAAAATCACCACCCGCACCGGCGATGACGGCTCAACCGGCCTCGGTGACGGCACGCGCGTGGGAAAATCACACCCGCGGGTGCAGGCCCTGGGCGATGTGGATGAACTCAACTGCGCCCTCGGTGTGCTGCTCACCAGCACCATGGCCGGGGAACACCGCGTGATGTTGACACGCATCCAAAACGCGCTGTTTGATCTCGGCGGTGAATTATCCATTCCGACCCACCGGGCCGTGACCCTGGCGCATGTGGTTTATCTGGATGAACGGATTGCGTTTTTGAATGCGGCGTTGCCGCCGCTGAAAGAATTCATTTTGCCCGGCGGCGGCATCGCGGCGGCGCATTGCCATGTGGCGCGCGCCATTGCCCGCCGTGCCGAGCGCAGTGTGGTGGGTCTGGCCTTCGCCGCCGATGCCACATCGTTTGCCATACAATATTTGAACCGGTTGTCTGATCTGCTGTTTATACTGGCGCGGGTACTCAACCGCGATCAGGGTGTTGCCGATGTTTGCTGGACGCGCTAAAAATACAACCTGCCAACCACTCCCTAAAAAAAAATGTCCGACCCCGCGACCAATGACCGCTTGACCGCCCTGCTCTCCCGCGCCAGCCTGGGCGACCGTGCCGCCTTCGGCGAACTGTATAACGCCACAAAATCGAAACTGTTTGCCGTCGCGCTGCGTATAGTCCGTGAACGGCATATCGCCGAGGAAGTATTACAGGACAGTTTTGTGAAAATTTGGCATCACGCCGCCGACTATGCCGCCGCCAAATCCGCGCCGATGACGTGGATGACGGCCATTGTGCGCAACCGCAGCCTCGACATCGTGCGCCGCCCGGTGCGCGAAATCGCCGACGACAACGATTATTTCGCGCTCAACATGGAGGACGAAAGTCCCACGCCGCCCGAGCAACTCGCCAACAAACGCGACCAGGCACATATCGTGCGCTGCATGCAGGAGCTCGAAAGTGAACAACACCGCGCCATCACCCTCGCGTTTTTCCAGGGGCTGTCGCACACCGAAGTCGCCGACCAACTGAAAAAGCCGCTCGGCACGGTAAAAACCCACATCCGCCGCGGCTTGCTGAAACTGAAAGATTGTCTGGACGGGCACGTCAATGAAGGGGCGGGTGTATGAAGCTCGATCACCGCGAATTGCAATCGCGGCTGGCCGCCGAATACGTACTCGGCACCCTGCATGGCGGTGCCCGGCGGCGCTTCGAGGAATATCTGCGCAGCCACCAGGCTCTGCGTGAAACGGTCGCCAAGTGGGAGGCGTATTTGCTGCCGCTCGCCGATGGCATTGCGCCCGTTGCGCCGCCGCAACGGGTGTGGGAAAAAATCGCCGGGCAGCTTGGCATAAATGAAAGTCAGCCATTGACGCGCACTTCAAAGCAAAATGCCGCGAAAAGCGCCGCCAGTGGCGGACTTTTCCATAATTTTTCGTTCTGGCGCACGCTCGGCCTGGGTGCCTCGGCCTATGCCTTGGCACTTACCGCCGTGCTGGTGATGAGCGACGGCTGGCAGGCAGCCGATCCCATGCTCACCGCCGTGTTGGAAGAACAAGGCATTGCCCGCATGGTGGTGGAGCAGCCCAGGTCTGGCATGCTGATGGTGAAAATGGTCAAGCCGTGGAAAACCGCGCCGAGCAACAGTTTGCAATTGTGGGTCATGCCCAAAGACGGCCCGGCACGTTCGATTGGCATCATCAATCAGGATGGCTCGACCAAAATAAAAATGCACGACATGGACGCCATGCTCACCGATGGCCTCGCCTTTGCGGTCACCAAGGAACCCATGGGCGGCTCACCCACCGGCAAACCCAGTGGGATGATTTTGTGCAAGGGAGTCATTGCCAAAATGCCGCCGAAACAAGCGGCCAAGCCGCAGATTTAGCTTGTGCGGAATTTGCCTGTGACAGCCTGGCGGATGGCAATGACTGCGGCCATCATGGCTCTGGCAGGCTGCGCCGCGCCGGGATTCTCGCCAGACAATCTGCCTGCCGCCGTGATGCCCCCGCCGGGACATGGCATCAGCATGGAAGCCCACGCCAGCGGCGCCAACCGCTATGCCTGCCGCGCCAATGGCGGCGGTTTTGTCTGGACGCTGATCGCAACCGAGGCAAGACTCACCGACCCGCATGGCAAGCCGAGCGGCCGCCACTATGGATGCCACTACGGATCGCCCGCCACCTTTGAATCGCTGGATGGCTCGATTGTGACCGGCAGTGTGCAGGCCGAGGCACCCGCCACACCCGGTGATTTGCCACTGCAATTGCTGCGCGCCAATCCGGCCACGGGCCTGGGTGCGCTGCGGGGTGTCAGCTTCATCCAGCGCGTCAATACGCGCGGGGGGTTGCCACCTGCCGCCCCATGCCATGTTGGCGCGAAAGACCAACTGGCAACGGTCGAATTTCGCGCAGGCTTTGTTTTTTACAAGCCGCGCTGATTATTTTTTTGGCGTATGCGCGCCAGTGCCGCGCAGGTTTCATCCACCGCATCCATCAGGCGCGGGCCCGGACGCAGGATCAGATCGGCATCGAGCGCGGTGATGTTGCCCAGCCTCGAGGCAAGCAGCGCGTCATAGAGGCGGTTGTCGCGCGGTGTGGTCGGCGTGGCAGGGGCCAGTTTGCTCGCGCCATAAAACACCGCCTGCGGATTTTTCAGCAACAGCGCCTCGCGTGAAGGCTCGAACACCATTTGGCCGGCATCGGCAAACACATTTTCGCCGCCACACACCCGCAGCGCCTCGGACAAAAAATGTTTGCCGTTGATGGTCATCAGCGGCACACAGCTGATTTCAAAAAACACGCTGATTTTTGTTGCGCTGGCGTAGCGGGTTTGCGCCGTCCGCAGCCGCGCGGCAAATTCGTTTGCGCCAGCCTCCGCCACCGCCAGCGTATCTGCCAACGCGCCGATGCGCCGCAGCGCAATCGGCACATCATCGAGTGCCGCCACACCAATGGCCTCGGTGCGAATGCCAAGCGCATGCAGCCGCTTGATGTCGGCTTCACGGGTGCCACTTGCCCACACCAGCACCAGATCAGGTTTCAACGCCAGCAAGGCTTCGAGATCGCCCTTATTGACAAAAGATTAATAAATTTAGAAACTGCTGAAGTAAATGAAACAGATGCTACAGAGTTG
>JANPNJ010000253.1:0-1720 GCA_031427395.1 Burkholderiales bacterium | reverse complement strand
CAAAACCAAACCATCGATTTGGTTGATCCGGTGGACAACGTCACCAAGCCATTTTTCATCAATTCGTCCTCGCAGCAGGGCGCGAAAATTGAAGGTGTCGAGTTGATTTTTGAACGGCCGCTTGCCTGGGGCTTTGGTGTCACCTCCAACGTAAGCCGTGCCCGCACCAGCGTGGAAGACGGCCGGCCGATGGTCGGCGCCTCCGACAAGGCGATGAACCTCGGCGTGTATTACGAGGATGACAAATTCAGCGCGCGGGTGGTGGTCAACTACCGCGGCGAATACGTGTCCAGCTCCACCGCGCCCGCACCCACCGCCAACAGCCAGGCCACCAGCACCATCCTCGGCGTGGTGCAGCCGACGGCGCTGATCTGGGCGGCACCGGTGTCGAACGTGGCGCTGTCGATGAGCTACAAATTCGGCAAGGATCTGAGTGTGGTGTTTGATGCCACCAACCTGCTCAACCCGACCCGCGCGCAATACCGCTACTCGGAAGATGAGCAGCAAAAACTCGATGTCAGCGGACGGCAGTATTACCTGGTGATGCGCTACCGGTTTTAGTGGACTCTTTCCCCCGTAGCCGGGGGAAGGGGCGGATCGGTGAAAATCAGGCGATCTTCACAATCAAACACACCGCCTCGGCGGCAATGCCCTCACCGCGCCCGGCAAATCCCAGCTTCTCGGTGGTGGTGGCTTTGACATTCACCCCATCAACAGCCAGATTGGTGTCGGCGGCAATATTCGCCACCATGGCGGGGATATAAGCTGCCATGCGCGGCGCTTCGGCGATGATGGTGGCGTCGATATTGCCAATCGCCCAGCCTTTCTCGGTGAGCAAGGCCACCACATGGCGCAACAGGGTGCGGCTGTCGATGCCGTGGAAGCGCGCGTCGCTGTCGGGAAAATGCTTGCCGATGTCGCCCAGCGCCGCCGCGCCGAGCAGGGCATCACAGATGGCGTGCAACAGCACGTCGGCATCCGAATGCCCCAAAAGGCCTTGCACAAACGGAATATCCACGCCGCCGATGATGCAGCGCCGGCCCGACACCAATTGATGCACGTCATAGCCGTGGCCGATTCGTATGTTTGCTGGTGTTGGCACAATCACTCCCTGGTTGTTATTTTCCGCGCAAAATAATTTCGGCCAATTTCACATCACTGGCGTAGGTCACTTTTATGTTGGCGCTGTCCCCCGCCACCAGCTTCGCCGCATAACCCAGCGCTTCCATCGCCTCGGCTTCATCGGTCGCGTTGGGCATGGTTGACAACGCCTCACAAAGCAGTTGATAACGGAACATTTGCGGCGTTTGCGCGCGCCACAGATTGGTTCGGTCAACAGTGCGCCGCACCCTTTGGCCATCGTCCGCCAGCTTGAGGGTGTCTGCCACCGGCAGGGCCAACAGCCCGCCGACTTGGTCGTTTGTCAATTCATCCAGAAATCGCTCAATCAATTCACCGCGTATGCAGGGTCTGGCGGCATCGTGAACCATGATCCAATCGTCGGCGGCCACCAAGTCGGCGATGCCGCGCAAGCCATTCAAAACGCTTTCACCGCGCGTTGCCCCGCCAACACGGGCGATCCTGATTTTGTCTTTCCAGGCGGCAACATGCGAGGCAAACAAATCATCCCAATGCCGGTCATCGGCATTGATGACAACAATGATATTGCTGACCCGCGACACCCCGCCAAACGCCGCCAGGGTATGAAATATCATCGGCA
>JANPNJ010000252.1:0-2339 GCA_031427395.1 Burkholderiales bacterium | reverse complement strand
TCGATGCGCTCGTCAAAAAACGCCATGTCGTCGGCGCGTTCATCCAGCACCGCGCGGAACACATATTTGAGCAGCGCCTCGGCCAGTGTTGCGTCGTCGGCCAGATCGGCAAAGGCGATCTCCGGCTCGATCATCCAGAATTCGGCGAGATGGCGCGAGGTGTTGGAATTTTCCGCGCGGAAAGTCGGGCCGAAAGTGTACACGTTCGACAGCGCCATGCAATAGGTCTCGACATTCAATTGTCCGGAGACAGTGAGGAACGCCTCGCGGCCGAAAAAATCCTTGCTGAAATCGATCTTGCCGTCGGCGGTTTTCGGTGGGTTCACCATGTCGAGGGTGGACACGCGGAACAATTCGCCCGCACCCTCGGCGTCACTGGCGGTGATGATCGGTGTATTGATCCACAAAAAATTCCGCTCGTGGAAAAAACGGTGGATCGCCTGCGCCACCGTGTGCCGCACGCGTGTTGCCGCGCCGATCACATTGGTGCGGCTGCGCAAATGCGCGACTTCGCGCAAAAATTCCATGGTGTGCGCCTTGGGCTGGATCGGGTAGGTATCCGGGTCGTCCACCCAGCCGATCACTTTGATGTCTGTTGCCTGCATTTCGAACGGCTGGCCCTTGGCGGGTGAAGGCACAATCACGCCGGTACACTCGACCGCGCAACCGGCGGTGAGCTTTTGCACTTCATCGGCGTAATTGCCGAGTGTGTTGGGGGCGACCACCTGCACCGGGTGAAAACACGAGCCGTCGGATACATTCACAAACGAAATGCCAGCCTTGGAATCGCGGCGGGTCTTGACCCAGCCTTTGAGAGTGACGGGCGTATCTGCGGCGGCTTGCGCGGTGAGAATGGCGAGGCAGGAGAGTTGGGACATGTTGGGCAAGAAAAATGGGGATGCGTCATTTTACTGCGGCGCGGGGGACTGGGCGGCATCGATAGTTTGGGCATCATTTGCCACAGGCCGCAGTGGTTCACCTTTACTCATACAATGCCAGCATGACTTCGATCCCAGCCTCCGCCCATCCCTACTCCGCCCTCACGCCAGATCTTTTGCTCGATGCGGTGGAATCCGCCGGTTTTCGCTGTGACGGCAGATTGCTGGCGCTCAACAGCTACGAAAACCGCGTCTATCAGGTGGGCCTGGAAGAGCCCTCCCCCGGTCAGCCTGTTTCCAAAAAACAACTCATCGCCAAGTTTTACCGTCCCCATCGCTGGAGTGACGCGCAGATATTGGAGGAGCATGCTTATACCCAAGCGCTCGCCGACGCCGAAATTCCGGTGGTGGCACCGCTGCTGCACGATGGAAAATCCCTGCATGTACACCACGGTTTTCGTTTTGCATTGTTCGACAAACGTGGTGGCCGTGCGCCGGAATTGGATCGGCCTGAGGTGCGCGAATGGATTGGCCGCTTTTTGGGGCGCATTCACTTGCTGGGCGCGGTGCAGCCGTTTCAACACCGCCCCATGCTAAACCCTGACACCTTCGGCCACATGCCGCGTGACTGGCTGCTGGCCTGTGGCATGATTCCCGCGGATATTCTGCCGGCCTGGATAAGTGTTGCCGATCAGGCGCTCACCGGTGTGGCCGATTGTTACCGGCGCGCGGGTGCGGTGAAATTGATCCGTCTGCACGGCGACTGCCACATGGGCAATATCCTGTACACCGACGACGGCCCGCATTTTGTGGACTTTGACGATTGCCGCTCTGGCCCGGCGGTGCAGGATCTGTGGATGCTGCTGTCCGGCACGCGTGAGGAAATGGCCGCCCAGCTACGTGACGCGCTCGACGGGTATGAGGAATTCGCCGATTTTGACCGCCGCGAGCTGCACCTGATCGAAGCCCTGCGCACGCTGCGCATGATTCACTACAGCTACTGGCTGGCCTCGCGCGCCGACGACCCGGCGTTTCAGTTGGCGTTTCCGTGGTTTTTTGGCGCAGAGGCGCAGCGTTATTGGCAAAATCAGGTTTTGGCATTGCGCGAGCAGGTTGCGGCGATGCAGGAATCCCCTCTACAATTGCAGCCTTAGCAGACAATGACAATAAAGAGGTACCCCCATGACGATGAAAAGAACCGAATTGGCAAAAAATAAAATGATCAAGGCGAGTCACGCCGTGAAAATTGCCAGCGTGCCCGACCGGTTTGGCACAGGCAGCGGTACCTTTGACCGCAAGGAACAACGCAAACTCGACCAGGCTGCGGGATTGATCCCATTTGCCTGCAAATTACCCAATGAATTGGTCAAGCAGTTGCATGCACGGGTCGCGGCGGAGCAGTCCAACATGAATGATTTGGTGGCCGGCCTGCTGGCCAGCGCCCTCGGCAATGCCACCACC
>JANPNJ010000251.1:0-19392 GCA_031427395.1 Burkholderiales bacterium | reverse complement strand
GCAGCAATTTGCGGCGTGTTACCGCACACGTTATGTGCCGCGTGACGGCGAGGTGTTGCTTTATCAGGGCATCGAAACGGTGTTGAAAAATCTCGCGCACACCGATCGTTTTTTGGCGGTGGCCACCGGCAAGCCGCGCCGTGGGCTGGATCGCGCCTTTGCCCATTGCGGCTTGCAACATCATTTTCATTACACCCGCTGCGCGGACGAAGGTTTTGCCAAGCCGCATCCCGACATGCTCGAAAAACTGATGGCGTTCACCGCTGTGCCAGCACATGAAACGCTGATGATCGGCGACACCACCCACGACATGGACATGGCGGAGGCCGCCGGCTGCGACGCGGTGGGAGTGAGCTACGGTGCCCACACGCTGGACAAGCTGGCGCAGTCCGCGCATCGGGTCATTGTGCCGAGTGTGGCGGCACTGTCGGCGTGGCTGGATCAACATGCCTGAGGACGACTGATGGATACGACAGCAGACAGCGGGTGCGACCAATTGATTTGCCGCCGTGACGCGCTCAAGGACGGCGGCCGCGCCGCGCGATTTATTTTTGAATTTGACGGCCGCATTCTGCCTGGCCTGGCGGTGGCGTTTGAGGGGCAGGTTCATGGTTATGCCAATTCCTGCCCGCACCGCGGCACCGAGCTCGACTGGCAGCCAGGGGAGGTGTTTGATGAATCAGGGTTATACTTGGTTTGCGCAACCCACGGCGCGATTTTTGAGGCCGGCACGGGAAAATGTGTAGGCGGGCCATGTCAGGGCGCATCGCTGGTCCGGATCAAAATTGAAGTTGTTGGCGACAGTGTCAATTTATGCGTCGGGCGGCTGGTTCGCACCTATTCCCCTGTTGATGCCGATGTTGTGCCTGAGGCCGATGTTGTGTCTGAGGCCGATGTTGTGCCGCGCGAGCCATGATTTTTCAGCCCTTGATTTGACAACCTGACATCCCCAATGGAACAGCCTCCAGGACCAACTTTTCCTCCCCCACCGTCGCCGGCGCGGCGCGAGACGGTTTTTTCGTCCACCGATTCGAGTGCCGCAGCCGGCAACGGTGCAAGTGAAAGGCAACACAGCGTGTTGGAACGGCTGGCTTTTGAAACGCTGGCGGAACAGAAGCGCGCCCGTCGCTGGCGCATTTTCTCGAGCATGGCATGGCTGGGTTTTTTTTCACTGGTGTTTATTTACATTGCCGGTGCCTTCTCCAACAAGAGGGAGCTGGTTACACACGAAAAACATACCGCCCTGGTGGAAATCAAAGGCGTGATCGACAGCGAATCCAAGGCATCCGCCGACAAAATCATCGGTGCCCTGCAAGCCGCATTCAAGGACAAAAACACCTCGGGTGTGGTGTTGCGCATCAACAGTCCGGGTGGCAGCCCGGTGCAGGCGGGATACATCAACGATGAAATCAAACGCCTGCGCGGCAAACACCGGGACATTCCGCTGTATGCGGTGGTGCAGGATGTGTGCGCGTCCGGCGGCTATTACATCGCGGCGGCGGCGGACAAGATTTTTGTCGACAAAGCCTCGATCATCGGTTCCATCGGCGTGTTGATGGATGGATTCGGCTTCACCGGCACCATGGAAAAACTCGGCATCGAGCGGCGTCTCGTCACCGCCGGCGCCAACAAGGGGTTTCTCGATCCTTTTTCGCCTGTCAACGCCGAGCAGCAAAAATTCGCGCAGCAGATGGTGGCGGAAATCCACGAACAATTCATCAAGGTGGTGCGGGAAGGGCGCGGCAAACGCCTGAAGGAAATCCCGGAGATGTTTTCGGGGCTGGTTTGGTCGGGCGAAAAAAGTATCGCACTCGGCCTGGCCGATGGCCTGGGCAGCCTCGAGTATGTTGCCCGGGATATTCTGCAGGCCGAACAAATTGTTGATTTCACCCAGGAAGATTCGTTCTCGGAAAACCTCGCCAGGCGCCTGGGGGCCACGGTGTCAGATTCATTCTGGAGGGGATTTGCGGCGCAGACCTCAGCCGGCCGCACGGTTGTGCGCTGAGGCATGAATGCAATGGCAGTCACTGTGTCGTGTCATTGCGGCGTCAGAATGTGGCAACTGACCGTTATGGTTTGAAGGCTGATCAAGTCAGCGGCAAAGGTTACTGGAAAAGAACCACATGGCGGCAGAACCGGACAATTCAGACAACACGGGCAGTGTCGGCGCAAATGCCGGACGTGCGCCTTCAAGCACGGTTTCCGCGGAATCCAGTACCCAGCCTGTCGCCAGCCTGAAAATCTGGATTGGCGTCGGCTCGTCTGCTTTGATGCTGGCATTGGTGTTGACGCTTGGCATCCTGGCCGTGCGTGTGGCCGACATTGATGGCATACCCGACGACCTGGCATTGAATGTGCGGCAACTGGTGCTGTGGTGGGGATTTGGCGCGGTCGTATTGGCTGGCCTGGCGGGTGCCTGGATGGCACATCAAATCGTCACGCCCATCAACGATCTCACCGGGCAACTCAGCGCCAAACGCATGGCGGGTGGTCCACTGCAGGTTGAGGTTGCCCACCCATACGCGGAAATTGATGTCTTGGTGCAAACCATCAACAAACTTGCGGTCGAGGTGCATGACCACGAATATGACCTGACGGAAAATGAACGAAAATTCCGCGAGGCATTTGATCTGGTTGGCGTCGGCTTGTGCCAGGTGGACTTGCAGGGAAAATTGTTGCTGGTCAACCGTCGTTTTTGCGAAATGCTCGGTTACGAGCGCGATGAACTGGTCGGCTATGCCCTGCTTGATGTGATGCATCCGGATGATCACATGGCCGAACTGGAAGCCGAACTGGACCAGATCCGCGCGCATCCTGGCCTTGCCGACGAAACGATCAGCCGTGACCGGCGCTATCTTCGCAAGGACGGCTCGGTGCAATGGGCGCAGCAATCCAGTGTGATTGTCAGGAACAGCGTCGGCAATCCTGTTTATGGCCTGACTTCGATCGAGGATGTTTCGGAGTCGCGGGCATCGCAGGAGACCCTGCGGGCGCTGAATGCCAGCCTGAAAGCCATTGTCGAGACTTCGCCTCTGGCCATTTATTCGGTCACCACCACCGGCGTGGTCACCTTGTGGAACCCGGCCGCCGAAAAAATGTTTGGCCTGGGCGAACTACAGGTGCTGGGCAAACCCTCGCCGCTCGGCATCGGCCGCTCCGAACAAAAAATCGCCGAGTTGCGGACGCGCGTGCTGGCCGGCGAAACCCTGCATGGTTTTGAAATATCGGTTGACCGGGTCGGTCAAAACGGACACGCCGAGCAAATTGAGATCAGCATGGCGGCCGCGCCGCTGCTGGGTGTCGGCGGCAATATCATCGGCATTCTCACCACTTGCACCGACATCACCGACATGAAAGCGACCTCACGCAAGCTGGATGAGCAATTGCGCTTTACCCGGGAGTTGCTCGAAGTGATTCCAAACCCGATTTTTTACAAGGGGCGTGACGGCAAATATCTTGGCTTCAACCGTGCCTGGGAGCAGTTTTTTGGCATGGCACGCAATGCCTGGGTTGGCAAATCCTATGCGGAAGTGTTCGCTGATGACACCACGGAAGAAATCGCGCAAGAGGACGGTGAGGTGTTGCAGGGCAGTGAAGTGGTGCGGGAAATCCGCGTCAAGGACGGCGGCAATGGCGAGCGCGATGTGATCAAACACATCAGCCGCTTTACCAGTTCCGACGGTTCCGCCGCAGGCATGATCGGCGTGCTGACCGACATCACCGATTTCAAGCAGGCTGCCCAGGCCCTCGAGGCCACGGAGGGTCGTTACCGGGCCATTACAGAAAGCGCGATGGATATCGTCACTGTCCTTGACCGCGATGCGACCATTGTTTATCAGAGCCCGTCGGTCAAACATCTGCTTGGCCATGACCCGCAGGACATGATAGGCAAATGCCAATATGACCTGATCCATCGCGAGGATGTGGAGCGCATGCGCAGCTCGTTCGAGGCTTTGCTCGAAACCGGCAAGATGGCGGGTGCGCTTGAGTTCCGCGCGAGGGCGCGCGACGGCAGTTGGAAGGTGCTGGAATCCATCGGCAAGAATTGTCTGGACGATCCCATGGTCAACGGCATCATCGTCAACACCCGTGATGTCAGCGAGCGGCGCGCGATCCAGGAACATATCCAGCACCTGGCATTCCATGATGCCTTGACCGGCCTGCCCAACCGCTCGCTGATACAGGATCGCATCGCGCAGGCGCTGTCCCGTGCGGACCGCGGACAACACATGATTGCCGTCATGTTCATCGACATCGACAATTTCAAAAACATCAATGACACACTCGGGCATGATGCCGGTGATGCGCTGCTGCGCGAGGTGGCCCGCCGACTGCGCGATTCGGTGCGCGGCCATGACACCATCGCCCGCCAGGGTGGTGATGAATTCATTGTGTTGCTCGACCACATCGAGGGGCACCAGGGGGCGACCCGTGTCGCCCAGAAAATCCTCGACGCCATGCGCGTGGCATTTGTTGTCGGCGGCACGGAGCAGCATATTTCGGGCTCGATTGGCATCGCCATTTTTCCGGAGGACGGGTCGGATGCGCAGACCCTGCTGAAAAATGCCGATACCGCGATGTTCCACGGCAAGGCGCTGGGCAAAAACACCTATCAGTTTTTCACCGGACAAATGAATATCGCGGTCAAGCGCCGCGCGGCCATGGAATCCAATTTGCGCGTAGCGGTCAAGGACGAGGATTTTTCGTTGGTTTACCAGCCGCAGATTGATCTGATTTCAGGGGAAATCATCGCGCTGGAGGCGCTGGTGCGCTGGCATTCTGAGGAAAACGGTACCATGATGCCCGGCGAATTCATACTGCTCGCCGAGGAAACCGGCCTGATCAATGAGCTGGGGGCGTGGGTGTTGCGCGAAGCCTGTCGGCAAAACATGGCATGGCAGGACGCCGGCCTGGCACCGCGCCGCATGGCCGTGAATCTGTCAGCCAAACAATTGAATGACAAAGGCTTTGTGGGCATGTTGGTCAAGGTGCTGAATGATGTCGGCATGGATCCTGCCCAGCTGGAATTGGAAATCACCGAGAGCCAGGTCATGCGGCAGGGCGAGGGCAGTGTCTTGCTGCTCAATGAAATCGCCGAGTTGGGGGTGCATCTCTCCGTCGATGATTTTGGCACCGGCTATTCCAGCCTGTCCTATTTGAAACGCCTGCCGATCAGCAAATTGAAAATTGATCAAAGCTTCATCCGCGACATCACTGTTGATCCCAACGACGCGGCCATTGTGGTGGCGATCATCAGCATGGCCAAATCGCTGGAGCTGGAAGTCATCGCCGAAGGCATCGAAACCGCCGGCCAACTTACCTTGCTGCGCGCCAAGGGCTGTGGTGTCGGCCAAGGCTATTTTTTCAGTGTGCCGCTCAACGCAACGGATGTGGCGGTGTTGCTGGCAAACCCGCCCATGTTTGTCATGCCACCCGCTGACCCGGCGCCTTAGCCTGCATATTTCACGGGTCGGCCCGGTTTACGTACGTTTTTCATTCTTGGCAACCCATCTTTTCAGCGAATCCAAACTGTACTTCGTAAGTTGATGGCCTACGCACTCGATAGCGGGCGGCTGAGCGGCGCTTTTCCGCTCTCTTCCCTCGTAATATCTCGATATTACTCGGTCAGTCGAGCGAAAAATCACTCGCTCATCCACCCACTATCGAGTGCGTCCCCGTGAAATATGCAGGCTAGCGGCCAGAAACAGAAACATTGTTGGCAGTTTGTTGGCCGCATCCGGCTCGGTTCGCCATTGCGAAACCAATTTGCTGCAAACCTGTTCATTTGCCCCGGTCAGGTCGGAAGCCATGCACAGTGCCGTGTCCGCGGCCAGGGTTTGCAGCAGGGCATGCATGGTGCTCCGGTTGCGGTAGGGGGTTTCGATGAACATCTGCGTCATGTGTTTTTGCCTTGATTCGCGCTCAAAGGCCGCAATGGCCTGGCTTTGTGCTGTTTTGTCCTGTGGCAAATAACCGTGAAACGCAAAAGACTGCCCGTTGAGGCCGGAGGCCATCAGCGCCAGCAGGATCGATGAGGGGCCGACCAGCGGCCGCACCGTGAGGTCGGCACGGTGTGCCGCCGCCACCACCTGTGCGCCGGGATCCGCCACCGCCGGCGCGCCGGCCTCCGAAACCAGGCCGACATCGTGTCCGGCCAACAGTGGCGCCAGCAAGCATGCCCAATCGACAGACTGCGCATGTTTGTCGAGTTCGACAATCGAAATTTCCGCCAAGGGGCGTGTCACGCCAATGGCGTGCAGGAATGCCCGGGCCGATTTGGCGTTTTCGGCGACAAAGTGATTCAAACTCCGCGCCCGCGCCGCCACATCCGGCGGCAGGATGGCGGCCGGCGAAAACGGCGCACTCAAATTGGTTGGAATCAAATACAGGATGCCGTGTGATTGCGGGATGGGACCGTCGGTCACGACAACACCTCAACGCCTTCGTTGGCGAGCATGCTGGTCAGGGCAATCAGGGGCAAGCCGATCAACGCGGTCGGGTCATCGCTGGTCATGGCGGCAATCAATGCCACCCCCAAGCCTTCCGCCTTGGCGCTGCCGGCACAATCGAGTGCGTTCTCGTGGTCGAGGTAATATTCGATTTGCGCGTCGGTGTAATGCCGCAGCGTGACGGTAGTGGGCACCACCCCTGACTGGCAGCGCCCGGTGGCCATGTCCAACAGCGCCACGGCGGTATGAAAAATAACGGTTTGTCCGCGCATGGATTGCAATTGCGCACGGGCATTGGCACGGGTGCCGGGTTTGCCCATCAGTACGCCATTCAAGTCGGCGGTCTGGTCGGCGCCGATGACCAGTCCCTCGTGAAATTGAAGTTGGTTTTTCACCCGATCGCAGCAGTCATGCGCCTTCAGGCACGCCAGCCTGAGTGCGGTGTCGCGGCCGCTTTCGCCATCCAGGGCGGTTTCGTTGGTGTCGGGCGCAATGACGGTGAACGCGATTTTCAGGCGTTCCAGGAGTTGGGCGCGATAACGTGAGGTTGAGGCGAGTATGATTGGTCTTGGCGGAGTCGGCGGCATCATGGCTTGGGATTTTATTGTTAAAAATCAGTAAGTTGTTGATTTTTCCAAGGCAAAATCATATCATGTGGACATGGCTTCCAGACATAAAAACAATTCAGCCAACCTTTCCGCTGCTACCGGACTATCCTTGTCCGTGGATCAGTTGATGCGTTCCCCTGGGCCCGTGCAGGGACGCATTTCCCCCACGCAATTGCCGGATTTGATTGACTATTTGGCCTCCGGCAAAGGGGAAATCCAATATCAATTTTCGGGAAATACCCTGACAGATCAATTGGGTACGAAAAAACACCGGGTAAAGTGTATAATTTCGGGTTGGTTTGAGGTCGCAGACACCCTTACGCTGGAAGCGGTGCCATTTACGCTGGATGTCACCCATAATTTGGTGCTGGTGGCAACCGAGGCTGAGCTTCCACCGTTGGAGGCCGAGTCGGACGACGAAGACTATATTGTTTGCGGAGCCGAATTTGATGTGATGGCGCGACTTCAGGAAGAAATTTTGCTGAATTTGCCCGTTACAACGCCAAGGGGATTATCGCCAAATGCAGCAGGCGTGTCCGCCAGTGACAAGGCGCAGCCGGGGGATGCCAAAACGTTTCACGGCGCATCGGTCCCCGGCCAGACCGGGGGAAAGCAGCAATCGCCATTTGCAAAATTGGCGGCATTGAAAAAATCAGGTTGATTGCCGGGAGTTGGCAATCAACAGCATTGAATACCGTAATTTGAAATCAGGAGAATCATCATGGCAGTCCAACAGAACAAAAAATCCCCGTCCAAGCGCGGTATGCACCGCGCCCACGATTTTCTGACCAGCCCGCCGACGGCCATTGAGCCGACCACGGGTGAAACGCATTTGCGCCACCATATTTCCCCTACCGGTTTTTACCGCGGGAAAAAAGTCGTCAAGACCAAAGCCGACGAATAAGTTGTTGTCGGCAAAACATTGACCGGTAAACTGCCGGGTGGCTGACCGGTCAGGTGCGCCACCCCAAACAATGCAGACAACCATTGCCATTGATGCGATGGGCGGAGACTTCGGCCCGTCCGTCACCGTTCCCGCTGCCCTGACATTCCTCGGCCAATTTCCGGATTGCCGGGTGATGCTGGTCGGGCAAACCGCCGCCATCAAAGCCCAGCTTGCCCGATCCAAATCACACGATATTGTCGCGCCGGATTCGCCACGGCTGAAAATCGTTGAGGCCGCCGACGTGGTGGGCATGGACGAGGATATTCGTTCGGCCATCCGCAACAAAAAACACTCCTCGATGCGTGTGGCCATTGATCTGGTGAAATCAGGCGAGGCCAATGCCTGTGTCTCGGCCGGCAACACGGGTGCGTTGATGGGCACCGCCAAATTTGTTTTGAAGACTTTGCCCGGCATTGACCGCCCGGCCATTTGTGGCGCGCTGCCGTCGCGCAAAGGGGTCGTATATGTGCTCGACCTCGGCGCCAACGCCGAATCCACACCCGAACATTTGCTCGAATTCGCCATCATGGGGGCGATGTTGTGCGCCGCCGTGGAAGGCAAGCCCAATCCCTCGGTGGGATTGCTCAATATCGGCTCGGAAGACATCAAGGGCAACGAAAAAACCCGGCTGGCAGGCGAGTTGCTGAAGGCCAGCCACTTGAATTTCTACGGCAATGTCGAAGGCACCGATATTTACAAGGGCACCACCGATGTGGTGGTGTGTGACGGCTTTGTCGGCAATGTGATGTTGAAGGCGTCCGAGGGCATTGCCAAGATGATGGGCGATTTTCTCCGGGAAGAATACCAAAAGAATATTTTCCGCAAAATCATGGCGGCGGTGTCGATGCCCGCCCTGAACGGCTTCAAGAACCGGCTTGACACCCGCCAGTACAATGGCGCGGCGTTGCTGGGATTAAAAGGCAGTGTGGTCAAAAGCCACGGCTCGGCCGATGCGTTTTCATTTGAACGCGCGATTGTGCGCGCCAAATCAGAGGTAGAACACGGTTTGTTGGCGAGCATCAGCGCGGAAGTGGAGCGGCTGCACAAGGAAGGCCTGCTGCACCCGGCTAAAATGGCCGACATGGTCGATATGGTTGACACGACAGATTCCGCCGAAGAATAATTGTTTTCAAAAAAATATGAGCATTTTTGCGCGCATTGCCGGCACCGGCAGCTACCTCCCGGACAAGCTGGTCACCAATGATGATTTGGCCAAGCTGGTCGATACCAGCGACGAATGGATTTTTTCGCGCACCGGCATTCGCCAGCGCCACTACGCGGCCGATGACCAGAGCGCGAGTGATCTGGCACTGATCGCCGCCCAGCGTGCCATGAAAGTTGCGCACGTTCATGCCGATGACATTGACCTCATCATTGTGGCGACCTCAACCCCGGATATGGTATTTCCCTCGACCGCTTGCATCCTGCAGGACAAGCTGGGGGTCAAGGAAGCCATTGCCTTTGATGTGCAGGCCGTGTGCGCGGGCTTTGTCTATGCGTTGTCCACTGCTGAAAAATTCATTGTCACGGGCAGTGCCAAATGCGCGCTGGTGGTCGGCACCGAAGTGTTTTCGCGCATCATGAATTGGCAGGATCGCTCCACTTGCGTGTTGTTTGGTGACGGCGCCGGTGCGGTGATTGTCAAGGCGTCAACCGAGCCGGGCATTTTGTCCACACATCTGCACGCCGACGGCAGCTACCGCGACGCGCTGTGCGCGCCCGGCACCGTGCAAAACGGGCAAATCCGCGGCAATCCGGTGTTGTGCATGGACGGCACGGCGGTGTACAAATTCGCGGTCAAGGCGTTTGAGGACGTGGCATGGGAAGCCTTGCACGCCAACGGCCTGCAACCTTCGGCGATTGACTGGTTTGTCTGCCACCAGGCCAACCGGCGCATCATCATGCACGCGGCGAAAAAACTAGCCATGCCGGAGGAAAAAGTGGTGCTCACGGTTGATAAACACGGCAATACCTCGGCGGCCTCGATTCCGCTCGCGCTGGACGTGGCGGTGCGTGAAGGCAAAATCAAACCGGGGCAAATGGTGTTGATGGCGGCGCTCGGCGGCGGTTTTGCCTGGGGTGCCGCGCTGGTGAAATGGTAAACATTGCACATGCATAAATTGGCGATCACTTTTGCCGGGCAAGGCTCGCAGTCACCGGGCATGATGGCGGGTCTCAACAATTTTCCGGTGGTGCGGCAAACATTCGAGGAAGCCTCGGATTTGCTCAACCTTGATCTATGGGCCATGGTGGATGGCCCGGCGGAATTGCAAAATCAAACTATCAACACCCAGCCGCTGATGCTGGCCGCCGGGGTGGCGACATGGCGTGCCTGGCAGGCGCAGGGTGGTGCGACACCCGCTTTTTTTGCCGGCCACAGCCTGGGTGAATACACCGCGCTGGTGGCCGCCGGGGCGCTGTCATTCAAGGATGCCGTGCCGTTGGTGCGTTTTCGCGCCGAGGCGATGCAGGCGGCGGTGCCCGAGGGCGCGGGCGGCATTGCCGCCATACTCGGACTCGACGCGGAGGCGGTGCGGCAGGTTTGTATTGAGGCCGCTTTCGATCAGGTGCTGGAAGCGGTGAACTTGAATTCACCGGGACAGATTGTCATCGCCGGTGACCGTGACGCGGTGGAACGTGGCATGGCGCTGGCAAAAACGCGCGGGGCCAAACGTGCCTTGATGTTGCCCATGAGTGTGCCGTCGCATTGCGCCTTGATGCAGCCGGCCGCCGCAAAATTGCGCGTTTATCTTGCCGACATCAATTTCACTGTACCAACGATTGCGGTGATCCAAAACGCCGATGTGGCGGCCATGCCAACGGCGGACGGCATCAAAGCCGCGCTCATCAAACAATTGCACTCGCCGGTGCGCTGGATTGAAACCATTCAAATGATGGCCGCACACGGCGTCACAAGTGTGGTTGAATGTGTGCCCGGAAAAATTTTGACCGGCCTCAACAAACGCATCGATGCGAATTTGAATTGTCTGGCGGTCAGCGACATGGTTTCACTTGACACAGCCATTGCGGCAACCCAATAAAGGCAACAGCATGACCACTCTGCTCGACGGAAAAATCGCCCTGGTGACCGGTGCCACACGCGGCATCGGTGCGGCGGTGTTGCAGGCGCTTTGCCAGGCCGGTGCGACGGTGATCGGCACGGCCACCACTGAGGCGGGTGCTTTGGCCATCCAAAAAGCCATCGATGACAGCGGGGCCAAAGGTGCGGGCATGGTGTTGGATGTCAGGGATGCCGCGCAGGGCGAGGGTGTGATCAAAGCCATCGAGGAAAAATTCGGCGCCATCGCCATTTTGGTCAACAACGCCGGCATCACCCGCGACAACCTGATGATGCGCATGAAAGACGACGACTGGGCGGATGTGATCGACATCAACCTCTCCGCTGTGTTCCGCCTTAGCCGGGGTGTGATCAAGGGCATGATGAAAGCGCGCCATGGCCGCATCATCAACATCGCCTCGGTGGTGGGTTTCATGGGCAATGCCGGCCAGGTCAACTATGTGGCGGCCAAGGCCGGCATGGTGGGTTTTGGCAAGGCGCTGGCGCGCGAGGTCGGCAGCCGCAACATCACCGTCAACTGTGTTGCACCTGGATTCATCGAGACCGACATGACCAACGGCCTGTCGGCCGAGCAGGTGACAAAATTGATCGCCAGTGTGCCGTTGGGCAGGCTGGGGCAGGCAAAAGATGTGGCGGCGGCGGCGGTGTTTCTGGCGTCACCCCAGGCAGACTACATTACTGGCAATACAATCCATGTAAATGGCGGAATGCACATGGAGTAAGCGGGCAGTTGATACAAAATGGATGAATCCGCCGGTCACGCGCAACTTTGTGGTTTTGGTAAAATAGCGTTGTTTATTTTTTTAAGGGTGTCACACATGGATAACATTGAAGCTCGCGTCAAAAAGATCGTCGCAGAACAACTCGGTGTGGCTGAGGCCGACATCAAAAATGATTCATCATTTGTCGAAGATCTGGGCGCGGATTCGCTCGATAACGTGGAGCTGGTGATGGCGCTGGAGGAAGAGTTCGAAACCGAGATTCCTGACGAAGCAGCGGAAAAAATCACCAATGTGCAGCAAGCTATTGATTTCGTTTCCGCCAACCTGAAAAAATAAAAACGACACGCATATCAAAGGCTGTCGGTCATCCCTGATCGACAGCCTTTTTGTTTGCGCGGGTGTGGATTGGCGATTTCAGGATTTTCCAAACAGGGTTCAAAGATGAGCAAGCGTCGCGTCGTGATTACGGGTCTGGGCATTGTTTCGCCGGTGGGCAATACCGTCGCCTCCGCGTGGGACAATATCGTCAACGGCCGGGGCGGTATCGGTCCGATCACGCGGTTTGATGCCACCACCCTGCCGACCCGCATCGCCGGTGAAGTCAAAAATTTCAACGCCGCCGACTGGATGTCGCCGAAGGAAGTGCGGCGCATGGATACGTTTATCCATTACGGCCTGGCCGCGTCCAAAATGGCACTCGACGACTCCGGGCTGGTGGTCACCGAGGCCAATGCCGACTTTATCGGGGTCAATGTCGGCTCCGGCATCGGCGGGCTGCCGATGATCGAGGACAACATCCGCGAAATGATTGCCAAAGGCCCGCGCCGCCTGTCGCCGTTTTTTGTGCCGGGCTCCATCATCAACATGGTGGCCGGCATGAGTTCCATCCAGTACGGTGTGCGCGGGCCAAATGTGTCGATGGTGTCGGCCTGCACCACCGCCTCCCACTGCATCGGTGACGCCGGGCGCATGATCGAATACGGCGACGCCGATGTGATGATCGCCGGCGGGGCGGAAGCGACATTGTGCATGTCCGGCATGGGTGGCTTTTGCGCGGTCAAGGCCCTGTCCGAACGCAACGACTCACCTGAAACCGCCAGCCGCCCGTTTGACCGTGACCGCGACGGCTTTGTGCTGGGCGAGGGCGCGGGCATTTTGATCCTGGAGGAACTCGAACACGCCAAGGCGCGCGGCGCAAAAATCTACGGCGAGCTGCTGGGCATGGGCATGAGCGCCGACGCCAAACACATCACCGCGCCCGACATGGACGGCCCCAGGCGCGCCATGCTGGCGGCGCTGCGCAACGCAGGGGTCAATACCGGTCAAGTGCAATATTTGAATGCCCACGGCACCTCGACCCCGCTCGGCGACAAAAACGAAACCAATGCGGTCAAGGCGGCATTCGGTGAGCACGCCAAAAATCTGGTGGTCAATTCCACCAAGTCGATGACCGGGCATTTGCTGGGTGCGGCGGGCGGCATTGAGGCGGTCTTCACCAGCCTTGCGGTGTACAACCAAATTTCGCCGCCGACCATCAATATTTTCAACCAGGATCCAGAGTGCGATCTGGACTACTGCGCCAACACCGCGCGGGAAATGAAAATCGATGTGGCACTGTCCAATTCGTTCGGCTTTGGCGGCACCAATGGCACGATTGTGGTCAAGCGTTTTCAGTAGGGCATGAAACGTATTTTTGTTGTTGTTGTTCTGGCAACGCTACTTGCGCTTGCGGCGGCGGGTGGCCTGGCATGGCAATTCGTCCATCGCCCATTGCCGCTGCCCGCCACGCCGTTTGAATTCACCGTTGAAAAAGGCAGCGCGTTCAAGTCGCTGTCAAAAAAATTGGCGGATGCCGGCCTGTTGCCTGAGCCAAACGGTTTTTGGCTGCTGGCGCGTGTGCTGGACCGTGCCACGCGCATCCAGGCCGGCACCTACCGGCTTGATGAGCCGATTTCGCCGCTGGCGCTCCTGCAAAAACTCAACGACGGCGATGTGGTGATGCTGGGCCTCACCTTTGTCGAGGGCATCAGCTTTCGGCAAATGCGCGAGGCCACGGAAAATCACACCGGCCTGAAGGTGACACTCAAGGGGCTCTCTGACCGCGAGGTGTTGCAACGTGTGGGTGCGGTCGAGCTTCATCCGGAAGGATTGTTCTTCCCCGACACCTATCGCTTTTCCGCCGGTGCCACGGATCTCGATATTCTCAAAAACAGCTACCAGGCGATGCAAAAACGCCTGGCCGAGGCGTGGGCACAACGCGCCGAAGGCCTGCCCTACCGCACACCTTACGAGGCCCTCATCATGGCTTCGATCATCGAAAAGGAAACCGGCCGCGCCGACGAGCGGCCATTGATCGGCTCGGTGTTCATCAACCGTTTGCGCATCCCCATGCGCCTGCAAACCGACCCGACGGTGATCTACGGCATGGGGCAGGCGTTCGACGGCAATATCCGCAAACGCGATTTGACCGCCGACACCCCCTACAACACCTACACCCGCGACGGCCTGCCGCCCACGCCTATCGCCATGCCGGGGCAGGGCTCACTCATGGCCGCGGTCAAGCCGGACAAAAGCGACAAGTTATACTTTGTGGCGACCCGCAAGGGTGATGGCTCGCATTATTTTTCGCGCTCGCTCGATGAACACAATCGTGCGGTGGCGAAGTACCAACTGGGTCGGTAAAAGAAATGTCGAAAGCAAAATTCATCACCTTCGAAGGCATCGACGGCGCGGGCAAATCTTCACACATCGAATTTTCCGCCGGGTACCTGCGCGAAAAAAACATTGAAGTCATCACCACCCGCGAGCCCGGCGGCACACCGTTGGGCGACGCCATCCGCAACCTTGTGCTCAACCAAACCATGCACGGCGACACCGAGGCGTTGCTGATGTTTGCCTCGCGCCGGGAAAATCTGGCGCTCACCATTGAGCCGGCACTGGCGCGTGGCGCGTGGGTGGTGTGTGACCGTTTCACCGACTCATCCTACGCCTATCAATGCGGCGGCAGGGGGCTCGACACCAGCACCATCGCCCTGCTTGAGCAATTTGTGCATGGAAACCGCCAGCCAGACCTGACTTTGCTGTTTGATGCCCCGGTGGCCATCGCCCGCCAACGGCTCGACAGCAACACGCCCAACCCGGATAAATTCGAGCGCGAACAACAAGAATTTTTTACTCGCGTCAGGGTTGCCTATCTTGCGCGTGCCGAACAATTTCCGGCGCGCATCAAAGTCATCGACTCGGCGCGTTCGCTGGATGCCATCCGCGCCGATGTACGCGCGCAACTTGATCGATTGTTGGCAACATGATCGACATTCTGCCGTGGCAGCGTGCCGCGCTTGCCGAATTGCTGGGGCGCGGCAATCGCATTCCGCACGCGCTGCTGGTGCATGGCAGGAGCGGCATCGGCAAGGTGCGGTTCGCGCGCGCACTCGCGCAATCGCTTTTATGCGAAGCAGCGGATGCGGGCATGGCGTGCGGGCAGTGCCCCGCCTGTGGCTGGTTTGTCAACGGCAACCATCCGGATTTTCGGGAGTTGTTGCCCGAGGCCTTGATGATGGAAGACGTGGGGGATGACACTGCCGTTGAAGCCGACATTGACGCCAAGGAAAAAAAGAAAAGCCGTGAAATCAAAATTGACCAGATACGCGGCATTGCGGATTTCATGACATTAACCACCCACCGCGACGGCTGGCGGGTGCTGATGGTTCATCCGGCGGAGGCGATGAATCCGGCAGCGGCAAATGCCTTGCTGAAAACCCTGGAAGAGCCGCCCGCGCGCACCGTCATTTTGCTCATCAGTGACCAGCCGGGTCGCTTGATGGCGACCATTCGCAGCCGGTGCCAGCGGGTGTTGTTGCCAACACCTGGTGCCGAAGCGGCGCAGGCTTGGTTGCGCGCGCAAGGCGTGGCGAATATTGAGGAGGCGTTGGCCGCCGCTGGTGGTGCGCCGCTGGATGCGGTTGAATTTGCCGATGCCGACTACCAATCCGCGCGCCGGGCGTTTGTAAAAGTGTTGGCGGATTCCTGCGCGGACTACGCGCAGTCCGCGCAGGATTTTGAGAAAGCGGATCTGAACCATCTGCTGACATGGCTGCAAACGTGGGTGAATGATCTGATCCTTTCACGCATGGCGGGGCTGGTTTGTCACCATCAAGACCAGGCGAAGTCCCTGGCCCGGCTCGCCGACCAGGCGGGCCTGTCCGCCATGTTTCAATTTGAGCGTGAATTGCGCCAAACCAGACGGTTGATAAACCACCCGCTCAATGCCAGACTGTTGCTGGAGCAATTGTTGATCGGTTATAAACAAGCCGTTCGTCCCGCCCGCTAACGCAGCTATCAACGTCGCATTTTCCAGGAATCACCATGTCCGCCACCGCACCCGTCAAACATCCGAGTGTTATTTCGCTCAACCTCAAAGGCAAAAGTGCGCTGTACTCGGCGTGGATGCCGCTGTTGAAGGGCGGCGGGTTGTTTCTGCATTCCGGCAAAGAACATCAGCTCGGTGATGACGTGCTGCTGGTGCTGCAATTTCTCGATGAACCGCTGAAGCTGCCCATCACCGGCAAAGTCGCGTGGATCAACCCGCCGCATGCCGCCGGCAACCGCCCGCAGGGCGTCGGCATCCAGTTGCCGGACAACGAAGTCGGCAAGGAACTGAAGAAAAAAATCGAGGGCATCCTCGCGCCGGTGGCGAAGTCGGATCGGACCACGCATACGGTTTAGGGGTGAATCAGGTGAAGAAGTGAGCGCGGCTGTGCCGCTGTGAGGAAGTGAGAAAAGCAGCACTGCACA
This sequence comes from Burkholderiales bacterium, assembly GCA_031427395.1. Classification (GTDB taxonomy): domain Bacteria; phylum Pseudomonadota; class Gammaproteobacteria; order Burkholderiales; family Usitatibacteraceae; genus UKL13-2. Next base: position 2,794 of record JANPNJ010000251.1, on the reverse strand, counting down.
GGTTTTCCTCACCCCCTCACCCCCTCACCTGATTTACGCATCACCCCAGCTTCGCCCGATCCAGCCACTTGCCGGTGTCCGGGGCCACGGCGTGGCGCAATTTTTCAATCAGCGCATCCAGGTCGGTATCAACTTGCAGCGATTCACGGTGCATGTCGCGCAAAAACCGCTCGTCACGCGCATGGTCGAGAAACGCGATCAAGCCGTCAAAAAATTGCCCGACATTCAGCAAGCCAATCGGCCGGGTGTGGTACGCGAGTTGCAGCCAGGTGAGAGACTCAAACAATTCATCAAGGGTGCCGTAGCCGCCCGGCAGGGCGATGAAGCCATCCGACAATTCGGTCATGAGCGCCTTGCGTTCGTGCATGGTTTCGACCACGTGCATTTTGGTCACGCCGGTGTGGCCGACTTCTTTTTCCATGAGCATTTTGGGGATGACGCCAATCACTTCGCCGCCCGCATCGAGGCAGGCGTCGGCGGCGACACCCATCAGTCCCACCTGGCCTCCGCCGTACACCAGACGGATTTTTTGTTTGGCCAGTGTCGCGCCGAAGTGCGCGGCGGCGGCTCTGTACAATGGATTGGCACCGGTTGAGGCACCGCAAAAAAGACAGATTGATTCGAGTTTGTTCATGATTGGGCGGGCGCGTATCCGGCTGCGGTGAGCGCATGGGCGAGGGTGGTCTTGTCGGCGGTGGACGCGATGCGGACTTTTTTGGTCGGGATGTCCACCTCCACGGTGGCGTTGGCATCGACTGCGTGCACGGTTTTTTTCACCACGCCAACACAGTGGCCGCAGGATACATCGGGCAGGATAAATTCGATCATGTGGTTTCCTTGAATTGGCGCGGGACGGGATAACATACCCATCAGATTCTATCCATTTGCGCCTCCATCGCCCATGATGCCCACCCTTCCCGCACACCACTGGCAGATTCCCATTGACGGCATGACCTGCGCGTCATGTGTGTCACGGGTGGAAAAAGCATTGGCTAAGGTGCCCGGTGTGAGCGCGGTGTCGGTCAATCTGGCCACGGAAATGGCGAACGTGGAGGCGGCGGAAATGGTATCGCACGTGCAGTTGGCGCAATCCATTGTGGACGCCGGCTATGCAGTAAAAATTGTCAAAGTCGCCGACCAGAGCGTCATTTCAGGCAAAAATGCCGCAAACGGCGCACCAGTGCTGGTGTTTTCAGAAGGACAAAAGGTCATCATCGCCGCCATCCTGTCGTTGCCGCTGGTGCTGCCCATGCTCGCCAACGCCTTCGGCCAGCACTGGATGTTGCCGGCCTGGTGGCAACTGGCACTCGCCACGCCGGTGCAATTTTGGCTGGGTGCGCGGTTTTACCGGGCGGGCTGGTATGCCCTCAAGGCCAAGACCGGCAACATGGATTTGCTGGTGGCGCTGGGCACCTCTGCCGCGTATGGCTTGTCGGTGGCGATGATGTGGTCAGCCGAAAATGACGCCATGGTGCATTTGTATTTTGAAAGCGCGGCGGTGGTCATCACCCTGGTGCTGCTCGGCAAATGGCTGGAAGGCCGCGCCAAACGCGAGGCCACGGCGGCCATCCGTGCGCTGCAAACCTTGATGCCGGCCACGGCGCGGGTGGTGGTGGGCAATGTCGAACACGACATCGCCATCGCGGAAATAAAAGTCGGTGATCTTTTGCGTGTGCGACCCGGCGAGCGTTTTGCCGCCGATGGCGTGCTGGTCAACGGCCACACCCAGGCCGACGAATCACTCATCACCGGCGAGAGCCGCCCGGTACACAAAACCTTTGGTGACGCCATCACCGGCGGCGCGGTGAATGGTGATGCGCTGGTGGATGTGCGCGTGACCGTGGTGGGTGCCGAATCCACCATCCACCGCATCGTGCGCATGGTCGAGGAAGCGCAAGCCAAAAAAGCGCCGATCCAGCGGCTGGTGGACAAAATCAGCGCGGTGTTTGTGCCGGTGGTGCTGGTGATCGCGCTGGTCACGCTGCTGTCGTGGGGATGGCACAACGGCGATTGGGCGAATGCCGTCATCAACGCCGTGGCAGTGCTGGTGATTGCCTGCCCGTGTGCGTTGGGTTTGGCGACCCCGGCGGCGATCATGGCTGGCACCGGTGTGGCGGCGAAGCAGGGCATTCTCATCAAGGACGCGCCCGCGCTGGAAACCGCGCACCGCATCCGCATCGTTGCGTTCGACAAAACCGGCACCCTCACCGAAGGCCGGCCGGTATTGGTGGCGGTGAAGTCGTTTGCTTCCACCCGCGCCGAGATGTTGTCCATGGCCGCCGCCATACAGGCAGGCAGCGAACATCCACTCGCCAAGGCCGTGGTGGATGCCGCCAAGCTGGAGCGGGTGGATTTTTCACCGGCAGACAACATCCGCGCACTCGCCGGGCGCGGCATCACCGCCACCCTCAATGATCAAACCATATTGCTCGGCAGCGCACGCCTCATGACTGAGGAAGGCATCGACATTGCGCCGCTGGGAAGCCGCGCCGAACCGTATGAAACCGAAGGCCGCACCATCGCCTGGATGGCGCGCGCCGGCCACCTCGTGGGTTTTTTCGCCTTTGGTGACAACGTGAAACCAACCGCGCGCGCGGCCATTGACGCCCTCAAGCGCCTGAACATCAAAACGGTGCTTATCAGCGGCGATAATTTGCCTGCCGCCGAAAAAATCGCGCGCGAGGTTGGCATCGATGTCATCCACGCCAATGTTTTGCCGCAAGCCAAGGCGGCGGTGATCCAGCAGCTGCGGGAAAGTGGAGAAGTGGTGGCGATGGTCGGCGACGGCATCAAC
>JANPNJ010000250.1:0-3827 GCA_031427395.1 Burkholderiales bacterium | reverse complement strand
GTTGACTCATTAAGCTGCTGGATACCGGCATTCGCAAGTAAGCAAATCCCTCCATTTGTGACCCCTTCCCCCGGCAACGGGGGTTTGGCAGGGGTTTCGCCGAGTGTACTCGGCGCCTGCCGAACGGCATTGCAATGCAGTGCAATGCGCGTCCTGCAAGGAAGGCAGGGATGGGGGCGATGCACCCACGAAGATGACCACATCAATTCACGCAGCCTGTTGCTAGTTTTTCAAATGTTTATCCAAAAACGCCAGGATGCGTTCATAAGCTTCGAGTGAATTTTTCTTTTTGGAAAAGCCGTGGCCTTCGTCGGCAAACACCACATAGTCAACCGGCACATTGTTCTTCCGGACAGCGGCAACAATATCGTCACTTTCTGCCTTGATGACGCGCGGATCATTCGCGCCCTGGATGACGATCAGCGGCTTGCGAATTTCTTTGGCGTGAAAGAGGGGTGACGTGGCAATCAGGAAGTCGCGGTCTTTGACGGGATCGCCGATTTCCTCATAAAGTGCCTTGCGCTGCGCTTCCCAGTAGGGCGGGATGCTTTCGAGCGTGCGAATCCAATTGGTGACACCAAAAATATTCACGCCGACCTTGAACGCCTCGGGGCGGAAAGCGAGTGCCGATGCCACCATATAACCGCCATAGCTGCCACCCATGATGGCGATGCGTTCGTGGTCTATGTCACCGCTGCTGGCCAGCCAGGTCTTGGCTTCAATGCAATCCCAAAGCGGCTCGCGGCCGTGTTTCTTGTCATCCGCCGCAAAAAAAGTTTTGCCGTAGCCGCTGCTGCCGCGATTGTTGATGTCCAACACAGCATAGCCGTGGTTCACCAAATGCTGGATCTGTGCGCTGTAGCCGCGTGTTGCTTGGCCGCCGGGCCCACCGTGCACCAGCACAATCGCGGGCACTTTGTTTTTTGCGGAGGCGTCTTTGGGTTTGTAGAAAATTCCGGGGATGACCATGCCATCAAATGACTTGAAGCGCACGACTTCCGCGTCAACCAGGTCGCTCGGGTTGATCGACTTGGAAAGGGACTGTGTCAGTTGTTTGACCTGCCGGGTCTTGAAGTCATAGGCGTACAGATTGCTCGGGCTGCGATCGCCATTCAAGTAGAACGCCATGCGCGCGCTGTGTCTGGAAAACGACACACCGCGGATTTCACCGCCTGGCAGTTTCGGCATGGCAACCGGCTTTTCTGCGCCGTCCTTGCCCGCTTCGACCAGGCGGATGACCGTGCTCGCATCCTGATTGATGCCCGTGACCCGATAGCGGCCATCTTGCGAGAAATAAGTGAAGGTGATATCCCAGTCCGCTTTTTCATGGTCGGCAAATGTCCGGGTGGCCAGATCGAAGGTGCGGATGCGCCTGAATTCGCCCACTTCGTTGGAGAGCAGGAATAATTTTTTGGACAACGGGTCAAACGTCTGCGCGGAAAAACTCACACTGCCGTCATGCGGCGTGATGCGCTCGGTGGTGCCTTTGGCGACATCGTGCAGGAAAATGTCGCTGTCGTTGGTGGTATTGGGTTTGTTGAAGGCGATCCACTTGCCGTCATCGCTGATGGCGGAAGGCTGCAAGCCAATTTCGTTTTTGAAGAACAGGGTTCTTGCATAGTTCTTGACATCGTATTTGTAGAGGTCAAAAAATTTCGGGTCGCGCTCATTGCTGGACACATAAAAGTGCCTGTGGTCTTTGGTGAAGCCGGCAAATTGCGAGCGGAATTTTGTACCCGGTGTCAGGGCTTTTTCGCTGCCGTCGAGTTCGCGAACGTAGAGTTTGTTGTTTTCGTCGCCACTGTTGTCACGCGTATAGACAATACGATCATCTTCGGGAAAGAAGGCGACAGAGTAGGTGGAGTCGGTGCTGGATTTGGTGAGTGCCTCGGCTTTGCCGCCAGCGGCTGATATTGCGTATGCGTTAAAGATGCCGGTTTCATTGCTCGAAAACATGATGCGCTTTTCGTCGGCACTGAACGATGCCCCGCGCATGTTGGTTGTTTCCAGAAATTGGGCGGCGGTATAACGCTTGGCCGCTGGTTTTTTGGCAGGTGCGGCAGGCGCGGCAAAGGCGACCGGGCTGAAGGTGGCGAGGTTGACGGCAAGTGTCGATGCCAGGCAAATCGAGGCGAAAATCGCCAAGGCCATGAATTTATTTTTCCGGAGCGGCGGTGTTTGTGTTGGCATGTGAATGGACTCCTGATGTTTTTTGATGGGTGATGAATTCTTGGCAGTGTTGTACGCAATAGTGACTATTGTTTGCCGCTGTAGCCGACGGATTTTAGCGCCATGTGACCCATTTTGGAGACAATGGGGCGGTGCCAAAATGGAAGACTAGCAACCATGCGCGTTTCCAATGGTTTTTGCCGCAAACGGCGCTCTGTGTATAGAGAGTCACAATTTTATCTACAATAACGACCGTCATTCCGGCGTAGGCCGGAATCCAGTCCATCGCAACATAAAAGCTACGATGAACTGGGTCTCGCCCCGCCCACCCGCACAATAAATTAAACTGCTCCTTTCCATACAAGAGGTGGGCAGTGACCATATATTCCATCCGCCAAAACGCTTGGCTGTGCTTTGCCGCCTTGTTTGCTGTTGCTGCCACACACAACCCCGCCCGCGCCGACGAAGGCATGTGGCCCTTCCACAATCCCCCCGTTGCCGAGGTGGCAAAAAAATACAGTGTGAATCTGACTGCGGGCTGGCTGGAGGATTTGCGGTTGTCATCGGCGCGGTTTGGTTCGTCCTCGTCGTTTGTGTCGGCGGATGGTTTGATTTTGACCAATCACCATGTGGCGGTGTCGTGTGTGCAGCGTTTGTCGAGCGCTGCCGACGATCTGGTCCGCAATGGATTTTTGGCGCGCAGTTCTGCCGAGGAGCGGGTGTGCCCCGGTGCGGAAGTGACCATGTTGGTGGGTTTTGACGAGGTGACAGCGCAACTTGCCGATGCCAAGTCTGACGCGGGCAAGCGGCAAACGATGATTGCCGCGATTGAAAAAAAATGCGCGGATGAGACCAAGCTGCGCTGCCAGGTGGTGACGTTGTATCGCGGCGGGCAATATTGGTTGTATCGCTACCAGGTATGGCAGGAGGTGCGGCTGGTGTGGGTGCCGGAGGCGCGGCTGGGGGCGTTTGGCGGGGATGCCGACAATTTTGTGTTTCCGCGTTTTTCGCTGGATGCGGCGTTTTTGCGCGCCTATGAAAACGGCAAGCCGGTCAAGCCGAGCCATTTTTTGAAGCTGGCCAAGGACGGCGTGAAAGACGGCGAGGTGGTTTTTTCCGCGGGCAATCCCGGCTCGACCGATCGCGCCCTGACAGTGGCGGAATTGAATTATTTGCGGTTGCAGGGTTATCCGATTCGTGTCACCAACACGGAAAGCGCACATCGCGCGATGGTCAAATTCGGCAAGATCGACGCGGAGAGCCAGCGGCGTGCCGACGACCCGCTGCGTGGCATCGAAAACGGCCTGAAGGTGGTGCGTGGCGAGACCAAGGCGCTGGCGGTGGATCGCCTGCATCAACGCAAACGCGCCGACGAGGATGAGTTGCGGGAGAAGGCAAAAACGCTTGTCGCCAAAGGAGAGTTCAAGTTTTTGCACGGCAATGATCCATGGGGCGCCATTGGGGCTACGGCGTGTTCCAGGTTTGTTTTCGGCGAGCACCGGACAAACTTGAAGCGCCGGTGTCGATCACGGTGTTTGGCGTCGCCATGGGCCCGCAGAGTCCACCGATGGCACGCGCCACGGCCTCGAACTGGTCCGCGAAGCCAGCGCTTTTCGCCTCACCCACTGTGCGCGCGGCTACCGATACTCTGGTGAACG
>JANPNJ010000249.1:0-21456 GCA_031427395.1 Burkholderiales bacterium | reverse complement strand
CAAGTGCAGCAACGAATACAGCAACATCGAGCCGTGGCCGTTGGAGAGTACAAACCGGTCACGGTTCGGCCATTGCGGATTTTTCGGGTTGTGCGCAAGATGCCCACGCCACAACACCTCGGCGATTTCCGCCATGCCCATCGGTGCGCCGGGGTGCCCTGAGTTGGCTTTTTGCACGGCATCCATGGAGAGGGCGCGGATGGCGTTGGTGATGTCGGTGCGGGTGGGCGGGGTGGCTTGGATCATGGCGGCGGGGAAGAAAGATTGGAGGGGCAAGACAGGCGGCAATTATAATGGACGGGCGTGTGTGAGCCGTTGTGCCCGGTGTTGTGGGTGCTGAACAAGGGGAGTAAAAAATGCAGGGATTGCACATCATCGCGGATTTTTACAACTGTCCGCCGAGTCAATATTTGACCTCCGCCGTGGCCTTGCGCCAACTTTGTGTCGAGGCTTGCCAGGCATCCGGCCTGACGGCGTTGGGGGCGCATTTTCATCAGTTTGATGGTTTCAATGCCGCCCACGCCGGCGGGGCAACCGGCACGGTTGTGCTGGCCGAATCGCATCTGGCGATCCACACCTGGCCGGAGCGATTGGCGGCGACACTGGATATTTATGTGTGCAATGTGTCGGTGGACAACAGCGCCCGTGCCGAGCATCTTTATGCAGAATTGGCCACGCAGCTCAGGCCAGCGGATATTGTGGTCGAGCGCCTCTGGCGCGGCCGGGATTTGCCGGTGGCCGCATTGGCAAGGGCGGCGGCGTAGTGTCCGCTATGCGTTTGACCGAAGCGCTCAATGCCACTTCCGGCGTCTATTTTGATGCAGAGAAGCGTTTGCTCTCCCGGCAATCCGCGCACCAGTTGATTGAGGTATTTGACACGCCTGATCTGGGCAAACTCATGCGCATCGATGGCGCAAACATGGTTTCCGAGCGCGATGAATTTTTTTATCACGAGGCGCTGGTACATCCGGCGGCCATCACCCATCCCAATCCAAAATCGGTGTTGATCATCGGCGGCGGCGACGGCGGCGCGGCGGAGGAATTGCTGAAACATCCTTCCATCACGCACTGCCGTTTGTGTGAATTGGATGGCGCGGTCATTGAAATCGCCAAGGCGCATTTTGAATGCGTGCATCAGCGCGTGTTCGACGATGGGCGGTTGCGGGTGGTGACGGGCGACGGCCTGCACCATCTGCAAACCACCAGCGACTGCTTTGACCTGATCTATCTCGACCTCACCGATCCCGTTGGCGCGGCCGAGGCGCTGTACAGGAAATCTTTTTACGCCGATTGTCGGCGCGCGTTGCATGAAGGCGGTGCGTTGACCTTGCACATTGGCTCGCCGTTTGCGCACTCTGAACGCGTAACAGCCGCCATCGCCGATCTGGGCGCGGTGTTTGGTCGGGTGACACCGTATTTTGTGCATGTACCGATGTATGGCGCGACCTGGGGCATGGCGGTGGCCTCGGACGCGCTTGACATCACCGCCATCGATGCCGGCGCCATCAACACGCGTCTCGATTCCCGCCATATCGGGCAGCGCCGGTTTTACAATGGCGCGGTGCATCACGCCATGCAGGCGCTGCCGGAATACATAAAAAATTTGCTGGCCTGATGGGCTTGTTTTTGACAGGACATTTGATAGTATTGTTCTTTGTCCCATTTGTCCCATTTGTCCCATTTGTCCCATTTGTCCCATTTGTCCCATTTGTCCTGTTGGCAGGTTGGCTATGGGCGTGGGAATCCAGCCTGTGGACTTTTGCGGAGCCATTGGCAAGCAAGGTTGCTGCAGTATTCGCTGGTCTGTATGGCGTATACGTCTCGCTCTGCACCTTTGGCGCGCCAGCGGAGGAGAGTAGCGCAGGGTAATACATTGGCGCGTGAAATAGCCGGGTTCTTGAATGAACCACTCGCTCCCCGACGCCTGATAAACAAATAAAATATTGCTTTTGAATATATGTTTAGATGGTTTCTATTTCTTGCAAATACGCACAGACTGCCTTTCAGAATAACAATTGTCCTTCGATCTAAAGTACGTAGGTCATTAAGCTTGCGCCTCGAGCCAAACTTTCAAAGCGCCAGTCATAGGTGACTGAAATTCATTAAGACCCACAACAACAACTCTCGGATAAATATGAAAACTCTTCCCAGCCTGAAAGGCAGTGTCGCAGCAACACTTTCTACGCTTTTGCTCGCAACCTTTCCTTTGTTGCTCAGCGCCCAAGAAAGTGCGGTAAAGCCTGATCCTGCGAAGGCAAAAGAAGAGGACAAAAAGCAGAAAATCGAGTTGATAACCGTAACCACAGGCACGCGCTCCGCCAAGGCGGTGGATAAGATACCTGGGGCTATTACCGTTGTGTCCAAAGAGGACGTCGCTCACACCCTTGCGATTACCGATGACGCCACAGCGGTGCTCGCCAGATCGGTGCCTGGGTACGCTGAGTCGTCCCAAGCCATGAGCAATACTGGCGAGACTCTGAGGGGTCGTATTGCCCTGCGTTTGTTTGATGGCATTCCGCAAACATCACCGTTGCGTGAAGGAAACCGATCTGGCACCTTTACGGACATGGGAATTATTGCGCGCATCGAAGTCATCAATGGGCCATCTGCTTCCGAGGGTATTGGCGCATCCGGCGGCATCATCAATTACATCTCAAAAGTGCCAACAAAGAATGGCAATGAGTTTATTGTTACGTCGCGCTATACGACTCAGTTTCGCGATGCCAGCGAGGGCTGGAAACTTGGTTACAGTTTTGCCCACAAAGAGGATGCCTACGACCTGCTACTCGCGACCTCGTTTATTGATCGCGGCATTGGCAACGATGCAAATGGGCGAAAAATTGGGCTGAATACCAGCGGGTCTATGTCGGACTCCGAAGCAAAGAATCTATTCATAAAGCTCGGCGGAAATTTTGGTAGCAACGACGCGCAACGATTGCAGTTTACCCTTGGCCGGTTCAACATCGAGGGCAAAGGGAAGTATCGCCTGTCGGACGATGGCGACCGCGTTCGAGGGATCCCTGCGACGTCGGTTTTGGGCGCACCGCTAGGCGCCAAAACCTCATTCAACGATTTCAATCAATATAGTCTCGCATACAGCCACGATAATTTGCTCGGTGGCTCCTTCAAGGCTGATTATTATCGTGCCAGTCAAGCGATGCGGTTTGAGGCCGAGGATGGTGCTGACCGTCAGGATCCTGCGATACGTCCGCTAGGTATGCTGATTGACCAATCGGAAATCAACTCGCAGAAGAAGGGTCTCCGGACTTCTTGGACTGCCCAGAATTTTCTGACGGTAACGGGTCTCGAGGTACGGGCGGGACTTGATCTTGTCCAGGACGAGACCCAACAAAAGCTTGCCCTTACCGACCGCCTGTGGGTTCCACCAATGCTCTATAAGAGCACCGCACCTTACGCGCAAATGTCCTATGACATTGGGCCCGTCACACTCAGCGGCGGCATGCGGCAGGAGGATGGTGAGCTCTCGGTGCAAACGTATCGAACAACCTTTTTCAGAAATAGTGTCTTGGTAACCGGCGGCACTTTAGCCTACAAGGCGACGCTACCCAATTACGGCGCTATCTGGCGGATTGGGCAGGGCTGGTCAGTATTCGGCGCATATGGCAAAGGCTTTAGCCTGCCCAATATTGGGATACCGCTACGCAACGTGAACACACTCAATCAGTCTGTCGCTGGCATTCTCGATCTGCAGGCCATCATCGTTGATAACAAGGAGTTTGGATTTAACTGGCGGGGTAAAAATGGAAGCATCAGCGGCTCGATGTACAACGCCAACTCTGACTTTGGCGTAACTCTGACTGTCGATCCCATTACCCGTGACTTCGTCATGCAGCGTCGGCCAGTGGAAACAAAGGGTATCGAACTCTCCGGCGAGTATTTCGTCACCAAAGAACTTAAACTCAGCGCACTCTATTCACGCATTCGCGGAAAAACGTCCAACTCTATAGGAGGATCGCTTGAACGCGAGATGGGTGTCTCGGACATCAGCCCGGACAAGATCGCCGGATCGGCCACATGGAAATTTTCCGCCCGTGGCGATGTAAGGTTGGGCGTTACATCCTTAATGGACCGCGAAATCAACATTGGAAAGCCTGGCCAAGAACGTACTAAAGGCTACACACTGTTTGATTTAAGCGCCAACTACGACCTTAAGAAATGGGGTACGCTTTCCGTCGGGGTCGAGAATTTGACCAACAAATTCTATTTCCTGAGCTGGTCGCAAGTGGACTTCTTCCGAAATTATTTTGCAGGACGCGGACGTGTGACCTCCATCACGCATACGATGAAATTCTAGTTCTGCCCAACGGACAGTTGCGAATATCCGCCATCTCCTGAAGTTGGAGATGGCATTTCATTGTCAGAATCTGTCTGGCATAGACAATACTCAGAAAGATTGTATTGACAATAGCCTGCGCAACGGCAGAATGAATCACACAATCCTTCTGCGCATCGGTTCCAATATATGAAACTGGCCAAGCCCGTGGCTTTTTTTCTTACGCTATTCAGCAGCAGCAGCAGCAGCTTGGGACAATCCATCGTTATTGCGCCATCATCAGCGCCTGCGCAAGAGTTCATCGCGAGAGCAGACGGCTTCTCAGGTGCACGACTTGACCGCTTGAATATGTTCATGCGATCTGTGACCGATTCTGGCGAGCACCTCGGTGCCGTCACGCTCATTTCGCGCAACGGTAGGATCGTCGATTGGCGGGCTTACGGGCATCGCGACCTCACTAAGAAATCCCCGATGTCGCAGGATTCGATTTTCAGAATCTATTCAATGACAAAGACGGTAACTTCGGTGGCAGTACTGATGCTTATGGAGGAAGGCAAGCTTTCACTCGAAGACCCTGTCAGTAAATTCTTGCCCGAGTTTGCTGACATGAATGTATTCGATGGTGGAACTGCAGACGCGCCAAAGTTACGTCCGCCCGCGCGGCAGATCACCATCCGTCATCTTCTGACGCACACCGCTGGGTTCGCCACGAGCGGAGGGAAGAACGATGAGGCGGTGAAACTGTTCAACCGCTTCGATCTTCATCGCTCGCCTGATCTCAAAAGCTATACCGAATATGTTGCCCGTCAGCCTCTCGCCGTCGATCCTGGAGAGAGGTTCAACTACGACGGCGTCAATACCGAGGTGCTCTGCCGAATGATGGAAATCGTTTCTGGAATGTCGTTTGATGTGTTTTTACACCAGCGAATTCTTGGACCGCTAAAGATGGTCGATACCGGTTTCAGCGTCCCGACAGCCATGCGCGGACGCGTTGTTGATATGGTGACCACGACAGTAGATGGCAAGCTCGCGATTGCGGCTGCGCATCACGCAAAGAATCCGGGTGAAACTATAAACCCGTACCCAAGCGGGGCGGGTGGTCTTTATTCAACGGCTATCGATTACCTACGCTTTTGTCAGATGCTGCTGAATGGGGGCACACTCGACGGTGTATCAATACTGGGCCGCAAGACTGTTGATCTGATGTTGATGAATCATCTAACGCACTTTGATCCACCAGTGAACTCGTTCAGCAAGGCTGAAGGATTTGGCCTGGGCGGTTATGTGGTTCTTGATGTGGCGCGCCGCGGGCGCCTTGGCTCAGTGGGCCAGTTTGGTTGGTCTGGTGCCGGCTCGACATACTTCGTAATTGATCGCGAAGAAAAGATGGTTGCAATACTGCTGATGCAGCATCATCCGCAGGGTCTGCCGAAAGATCCACCGAAAATAAGCGTCAAGTTCTACAATCTCGTTTACCAATCGCTTGTCAAATAATCGACGTTTAGCGCAATATGATTCTTGTCGCAGGCTCTGCCAATATGGATTTCGTTGTACAGGCGTCGCATATTCCTGCGCCCGGCGAAACCGTATTGGGTCGAGGTTTCAAAACCTTTCCAGGCGGAAAAGGGGCGAACCAGGCAATCGCCTGCGCACGTGCTGGCGGTGAGGCGACCGAAATGTTAGTGGCACTGGGAGATGACGCGTTTGCTGTGCAAATTGAGAAATCCTTGCATGCAGCAAACGTGCATATGCATACGGTACGTGTTGCCGAACAGTCGACTGGAACGGCGTTCATCTGTGTATCTGATAATGGTGAAAACGCGATAACGGTTGCGCCAGGCGCCAACAGTGCCCTGCGAGCATCCCACCTTCCCGCTTTGGCGGGCTGCAGCCATTTAATGCTGCAACTCGAAACGCCGCTTGAAACCGTTCTGGCATATGCACGTGCTGCGCGCAGTGAGGCGGTAACTGTTGTATTGAATGCGGCGCCAGCACAAAAATTACCAGCCGAATTGCTGGCGCTTATTGATGTGCTTGTCGTGAATGCGAATGAGCTGGGAGCCTTAACAGATGATCGCGGGACAATTTTCGAGGGCCTGCAGCATATCGCTGTGCCATGTGTCATCGTGACATTGGGTGACCGCGGTTGTTGTGCCCGTGAAGGCGGTGTATTTTTCGTGCAGCCCGCGTTTCCGGTTGCATCAATTGATACGACGGCAGCTGGCGATACGTTTTGTGGCGCGCTCGTCGCCAGGTTAGCCAAAAAAGAAACGCTTAAGCTTGCCATGCGCTTCGCTTCGGCTGCCGGCGCACTTGCGTGCACCAAGCTTGGTGCGCAGTCGAGTATTCCCACGCATGTCGAGGTTGAAACATTTCTAAGGAAGGCACCCTCGACAGTTGTGGCGCAGGAGTTGGCACTAAGGACATTTAGCGGCTTTACCCAATGAACGCAATAGTGAGATGAAAAAAACAATCGTCGGATACCCTGAAAAATTGGCGAAGGCGGAACGTGCGCCAGTTGCACAGATTGCAGAATATCAATTGCCACACAACATTGGCCCACACCTGCCCACGCCCGGCAAAGCACCCGGCTGGCCGATGGCCAACATAGGCCAGTGGCGCATTGACGTCAACGACAGCGTCCCTGCATGGCTCCGAGACCTGCGCGAATGGCGGCATGAGCATCGCATCCGCATGGGCTACAACGACAAGCAATACCAGTGTCCCGAAACGCAGTGGTCGCAACGCAATTTCGTGCATACGCAGATGATGGTGGAGGATCGCTATTTTTACGATCCCGTCGCCGGCAAGTACACTGTTGACCGTTACCTGGACGATCTGGAGATACGCTATGGCGGCATCGACAGCGTGCTCATCTGGTACATCTACACCAACATTGGCATTGACGACCGCAACCAGACTGCGCTGGCGCGGTCCATGCCGGGTGGCGTGGAAGGGCTGAAGCAGGCAGTGGCGGATTTCCACCGTCGCGGCGTGAAAGTATTCCTGCCGACCATGGCGTGGGACAACGGCACCAAAGCCGAAGGCGTATCGGACTGGGAGGCCGTGATCAGTCTTGCGAAGGAAGTCGGCGCCGATGGCGTCAACGGCGACACCTATAACGGCGTGCCGCGCGCGTTCCAGGATTCGGCCGACGCACACGGCATTCCGCTGGTGTTCGAACCGGAATCGGTTCCCTATGCCGACGAAGCGTTGATGTGGAACCTGCAGAGCTGGGGTCGGGCGTCGACCGACATCATTCCTGCAGTCAGCAAACTCAAATGGTTGGAATCGCGGCATCTTATCAATATCGAAAATCGCTGGGCGCGCGATCGCACCGACGACTTCCACTATATGTTTTTCAACGGTATTGGTTATGTGAGTTGGGAGAATGTGTGGGGTGTATGGAACCAGTTCACCAAGCGCGATGGCGAAGCGCTGCGACGGCTTGCGACACTGTCGCGTAAATTTGCGTCGCTGCTGTCGAGCCCCGATTGGGAGCCTTACGCGACGACGCCGCAGCAGGGCGTGTTTGCCACCAAATTTCCCGGCAACGAGTCCACGCTCTGGACCATCGTCAATCGCAACGAATACGACATGAACGGCGACCAGCTAGTGGTGCCGCATCGCGAGGGCCGTGGTTATTACGATGTCTGGAACGGGACGGAATTGCGTCCGCACATCGTCGACGGCAAGGCTATCTTCCCGATGCACCTGGAGACGCGCGGCTATGGTGCCGTGCTGGCGGTGGAGAGTGGTCGCAAGGTCGACGGGCTGCTCGAGTTGATGTCGCAGATGAAGCGGCTTAATGTGGTATCCCTGCAGACGCTTTCCAACGTGTGGCAGGCCATGCCGCAACAGATGGTGGTGATCGAGCCGACGGTGCCGGCGGTAAAGGCGCCGGAGGGAATGGTGACGGTGCCGACCGGCGAATTCGATTTCAAAGTCAGCGGCATCGAAATCGAGGGCTACACCTGGAAGGGTCTCGATTTCCAATATCCCTGGGAAAACTCGGCTCGCCGCAGCCATTTACATCGCCTGAAGATGCAGTCGTTCCACATCGACCGCTATCCGGTCACCAATGCCCAGTTCAAGAAATTCATCGACACGAGTGGCTATCGGCCGAAAGACGATCACAATTTTCTGCTCGACTGGAAGGATGGCGCGCCACAAAAGGGCTGGGAGAAAAAACCGGTGACGTGGGTATCGATCGAGGATGCTCGCGCCTATGCCGCATGGACCGGCAAGCGCCTGCCGCACGAGTGGGAGTGGCATTACGCCGCGCAGGGCAACGACGGCCGCCTCTATCCCTGGGGCAATGACTGGAACGTGGCTGCGATGCCGGAACCGAACATGGGACGGGAAATGGTGCCGCCCGATGATGTCGATGCGCATCCGCTGGGTGCCAGTCCTTTCGACGTGATGGACTTGGTGGGCAATGTCTGGCAATGGACCGACGAATTCCACGACGAGCACACTCGCGCCGCAGTCCTGCGCGGCGGCAGCCGCTATCGGCCGCAAACATCGCACTGGTATTTTCCGCAGGCCTACCAACTCGACCAACATGGAAAATATTTGTTGATGGCGCCGAGCAAGGATCGATCGGCGGGATTGGGGTTTCGGTGTGTTGTTGATGCGGGGTAGCGCTGACTGGCGTCATAATATCTCCGTTCGTGCTGAGCTCAGGGCGAACGGAATGGGAGTTGTCCAGGCCTTTCATTCTGTATATCGCCATTCGGCGCGCATCTCGTGGCAAAAATGCCAGAGAAGCCGCGCCAGCACTGGAGTTTTCCGGTGAGAATCGCGGCAGTTGCCGTGGCGCTATTCATGGCGATCACAGGAGCCACCGAAGCCGCGCCACACAAGATCGTGCTCATCGGCGGTGCCAAAAGCGAAGGCCCCGCGCGTCACGACTATCCGAATGGAATCCGCCAGATTCAGCAATTGCTTGAATCTTCGCCGGACGCGGATGCCGGTCAACGTCTGGTCGTCGCCGCCTATCCCGATGGCTGGCCTGCCGATCCGGCCGCATTCGATGGCGCATCGACTGTCGTCTGGTATTTCGACGGACTGGACAAACACCCCCTGCACGATGCGGCGCGGCGATTGCAATTCGAAGCATTGATGAGACGAGGCGTCGGCCTCGTCGCACTGCACCAGTCCTCCACCTTGCCGGCGGGTGAGAATCGCATCGGCGTGCATCACTGGCTGGGCGCGGTACGCGATGGCTTGTTCGATCGCACCGACGAGATGGTGGCATTAAGGCCGGCAACGCCCGTGCATCCTGTCAGCCGGGGCGTCGCGGCGTTCACCTACTTCGATGAGTTCTATCCAACGTTGCGCTTTTATCCAGGCGGACGAGGTGTCACGCCGATCCTGCAGGGCAGGTTGCATGTGCAGGCACGCAACGGCAAGCCGGTGATCATCGGCGCTCCGCGAGTGCATACCGTCGCCTGGGCGTTCGAGCGCGAGGGGGGAGGACGCTCGTTCGGTTACAGCGGCGCGCACTATCTGGCAGCGCTTGATGAGCTGCCCGTCCAAAAGATGTTGCTCAACGCCATTTTCTGGACCGCTGGTATCGACGTACCCCAATCTGGAGTGCGTACCGCCGGCAACATGGCACGCGCACCCGATTCTTCGATTACGCCAGCGCAGCAGTCATCGCATGACGTGACCACATTTCATCGCGATCCGCAACGCACCGGCTGGAATCCGCTCGAACGCAACCTGACGCCGACGAGCGTTGCCAGCCCCGAGTTCGGGCCACTGTGGCAGTCGCCGCAATTCGATTCGGTCGACGGTTATCCGCCGCGCCTGTATGCATCGCTGCTGTATCTTGATCAGGTGAAACTGTCATCGGGCGATCATCGCGGCGGCACGTTTTCGGTGATCTTTGCGGCCACCAGCAACGGCTATGTGCATGCCGTCAACGCGTTCAGCAAGGACGGGGTCATGCCCGGCACCATCTTGTGGCGCGCGCGGCTCGCCGCGCCTTGCCACTACCAGCCGGTATTGCTCGATGGCATCGCGACCGGCGTGCTCAGCACACCGGTGATCGATATGCGAAGGCAACGCCTGTACGTCACCAGTTGCGATCCGGAAAAGCGCTGGCAGGCTTATGCGCTCGATATCGCCAGTGGCCAGGTGCTTCCCGGCTGGCCGGTACAGCTCGATGAGGCAACGTTCAATACCGTCAACCGCAATCGCGGCAGCGGCGCACCGGTGGCACCGAAGAAATTCGACTATCGCGTGCAGCGCGGTGCGTTGAACCTGAGTCCCGATGGCGGGCATCTGTACGTCACGTTCGGCGAAAGCTCGACCGGCTGGATAGTGGCGGTCGATACCGCCGCCGTCCGCATCAGCTCGGCGTTTGCTTCGGTCGCCGATCCGCATCGAGGCAGCGGCGGTATCTGGGGCTCGGGCGGGCCGGCCGTCGATGCCGACGGTAGTGTATTCGTAGTGACCGGCACCGGCTTCAATGGCTATATCGATCAGCCGCACAACTGGGCCCAGTCGGTGATGAAACTCGCGCATGCGCCGTTGCCCGGTTTCACGCTGCGTGGCACTTACACACCGTTCAATTATTGCGCCACCGCCACCATGGACATCGACCTCGGTTCCGGCGGTGCCTTGCTGCTGCCAGACATGGACTCGGCGTCCACTGCCACGCCGAAATTGCTGGCGGTTGGCGGCAAGCAGGGAAACGTCTATCTTATCGATCGCGCACGCATGCCAGGCCGTCTCGACCGGCGCCAGCCCTGCAGCAGCGATGCCCCGGCCGATCTCTCGCTGTTGGCGCCCGGGGTCCAGCCGCAGTTCGGCAAGCGCGGCCCGCTGAATGTGTTCGGGCCCTATTCCGAAACAGATGCGGCTATCGATACGGCGCGCAGCCGATCCGTTCCGGCTTTTTTTCGCGATGAAAGATCAACACACTATTTGTTTGTCACCGGCACCAGCCGTAAACAGCCGGCGACACCTGCCGGCATGCCGCCTTCACTGGCGCGGCTGAAGGTTGTTGCCGGGTCGGACATGCCTGCATACCTCAAAGTCGACCAACTCGAACAATCACTGGTATTCGAAAATCCCGGCTCGCCGGTGGTGAGCAGCAACGGAGGACGGGACGCGGTGGTATGGGTGCTGGACAGCAATGCGCGCCGCTCGGCACCTCTTGTGGGCGAAGGCGCTCCACGACCGGTGTTGTACGCACTCGATGCATTGACCTTCAAGTTGTTGTGGAAAAGCCGGCCGGGAGAACTGTCCACCAGCGGCAAGTACAACGAGCCGCTCCTCGCGCGCGGCGCGGTGTTCGTCGGCACCGACCGCATCCAGGCATTCGGTTTGCGCGATGATGGTGCCGTGAAAATAACAGCGGGCGATGTCAAGGCACTTTATGAACAACGCTGTGCGACGTGCCACGAACTGCCCGAAGGGCGCATCCCGCCGCGAGAGTTGATCGCGACTCGGTCGCATGCTTACATCGTCGATGTGCTGACCAACGGCACCATGCGCGTGCAGGCGACCGGCCTGAACGTCAGGCAAATCCATTCCCTTGCCACCTACCTGAGGCAAACCACGCCATGAACATGCCCCCTGCAACGACTTCACAAGTGCGACTGGGCGGCCTGCTAGGCAAGGCGTTGGCCGCGAATCACACCGGTCGGCTGACGCATTTCATCACCGACGAAACCAGCCCCGCCATTGCGCTGTTCGATCCTGAACGGGCCAGCCGCAACCATGAAGGCGACTGGTATGGCGAACACGCTGGAAAGTGGCTCTACGCCGCAGCCAAATCGGCAAGCCGCACCGGCGACGAAAAATTGGTGGCCAATGTCCAGCGTGTCGCCGAATATCTCGTCGGCATTCAGGATAGCGATGGCTATTTGGGAACATATGCCGCCGAGCGCCGCTTTACCCGCAAACAGCCGCCGGGTCCACGCGCCTGGGATGGCGCGCCCAGCAAGCGCACCTGGGATATTTGGACGCACAGTTATCTCATTCTCGGTTTGCTGGAAGTTCACAAGCATTTTCCCAATCCACGGTACTTGGCCGCCGCAGGCAGGATCGGCGACCTTTGCTGGACCACGTTGACCATCGGCGGAATAGATATCACCGAACTGGGCAATCACCACGGCATGTCTGCCACGGTGTTGCTGGATGCGGCGGTGGATCTTCACGTCGCGACCGGCGATCAAAAATATCTCGATCTGGCGCGGTTGATATTGCTTCAGGCCGATAAGCGTCCTGAGCTGGAGCTGCTGCGACAGGCGTTGGCCCGCACCGATGCCGCCGACATCTCCACTGGCAAGGCCTACCAGCTCTGCTGGAACATGGTGGGGCTGGCCAAGCTGCACCAGGCGACAGGCGATGCCCAATATTTGCGTGCAGTGCAGAACGTATGGGACAGCATTCGAAAACATCACCTGACCCTTGGCGGCGGACCATGGGGCGGCGTGGGCCATCGATCGCGCGAGGTGTTTAATCACCATAGCGTATTCAGTCCGAACGGGTATGTCGAAACCTGTGCCACGTTGTCATGGATTCAGCTGAACCGCGAACTGCTCTCGGTCACCGGCGAGGCGAAGTATGCCGAGGAAGTCGAATGCGCAGCATACAACGACCTGCTAGGCGCGCAGGCGCCCAACGGTGAAGACTGGTGCTATTACTCTTTCCCGAATGGCAAGCGGGTTTACACAACATACTGGCGTTGCTGCAAATCAAGCGGGGCGATGGCGCTTGAAGAACTACCGGCGCTTGCCTACATTTTGACGACTGAGCAACAAATCTCGATCAACCTATATGGCCCTAGCCAGGCGGTGATACCGACCGCTTTTGCGGGCATGGTGCGCTTGGAGCAAATCACCCAGTACCCGTTTGCGGGGGAAATCCGGATTCTCATCAAACCTGAGAATACGACGACATTCAGCATCCGCCTACGAATTCCTTCATGGGCACACGGTGCTGGCATTCATGTGAACGGCGTTGAGTGGCAAACGGTCATCGTGCCAGGAGCGTACGCTGTGGTCGACAGGGAATGGCAGGCCAACGACGAGATCACGCTGCGTTTACCAATGCAGCCAAAGCTACATTGGCAGGTCAGCCGCAGTGTGCAGGAATCGAAAGAGCCTGATCGATCGACAATTGAACAGTGCGTGATGCAGTACAACTATATGGCGATAACTCGCGGGCCACTGGTCTATGCTACGGGTCTCATCGACAATTTCAAGACACATGAAACCCTTAGGCTTGCAAAAGGCGATGCGGACAAGTGCCTCGAAGAGATTGAAGCCCCACCGGGATTTGATGGTCCGGCCATTCGCCTTACTCTCGACTATCGTGGACCACTAGTATTTCAGCCTTACTACGAGGCTGGCGGTCGCACGGATGGTGCGTGGCGGTTGACTTGGATGCAGGTCTCGCCCGCATCAGATGCTGAGTCTTTGGCAGGTTAGTTTTTATGATGATCTATCCCTTTTGGCGCTTTGAGTGTCTTGACCGCATTCACGTCGACCTTTGCAGGATACGAACCGAGCGGCGAAGTTTGCATCAGCGCAACCTTTTGCGCTTCCTGTACGAAAGCCTTCACCAACCTGATTCGAATGGTTGAGCGCGACCACACCACGCCGATCCTTCGAGGTTCGAAGGCCTTCGGCAACGCCAACTTGACCAATCGCAGCCCCTCTGGCCAGGGACGTGCCCAATCGGGAACCAGCGATACGCCTAAGCCGCGATCGACCATTACCGCAATGGCATTGAGCGCGTTCAACTCGAATCGTTCGTGTGGAGAAATGCCGGCGGCGCGAAGGTATCGGTCAGCCTGATGTCCGCCCCATTGATTGCGGTCGTAGCGAATCAGCGGTTCGGTGGCAAGTAATTCATGCGGATCGCGCCCCGCCATACTTTCTGGGGCCAACACAACCAGCGGTTCCTCGCGCAGCAACTGCCAACCGAATTTCTTCGACAGCGAGAATGGTGCCTGCAAAACGATGGCAGCATCGAGCTCACCGCTTTCGACCGACGGATACAGGTCGGGTGAGTAGCCCGGCTTAATAAACACTTTTATTCCCGGAAATCGAGACACCATAAGTGCAAGAATGTCGGGCAAAATTCCTGTTAGCGCGTTTGTTCCCGCGCCTAGGCGCAATTCGCCGGCTGTAACATCGTCGTTTGCCACCGTATGTAGGTCGGCTACATCGCGCAACAGGTTTCGGGCCCGCTCAAGAATACGCGTTCCAGCTTCGGTAACAGTAACAGTGCGACCCGCTCGCGCAATCAGCGGTGCGCCGATCTCACGTTCAAGGGTGCGGATCTGCTGGGCAACGGTCGCTGGCGTGATATTGAGTAGGCGTGCTGCCGCTGCCATAGAGCCATTGTCAACTACGGCGACAAATGTGTTGAGAAACAGGGTATCCATAAGAATTTTTTGAAAGAAATAAAAAGTGTTGTTTGAATATACCTTCAGACAGTTTTTATTTCCATTGAATTCCCACAAACTCAATTTCATTTAGGGAAGGTCTGATCAAGCCAGAATTTTGATGGATAAACAGCTCATATCAAATCGGGATTTATTTTTCGATCATAAACAAACATTTTTCCCGCAAAAGCGGGCGAATTCGCCCCGCTTTTCCGAGGTTTCCCGCATTTCCCGCCACTGCAGACGCGCCTCTCCTGTCTTGTCGCATCAAGTGTCGGCGTGCGCGATGCAGATTGGCCAATCCACATGCCACGAACAAGCGGTGCGCATTTTTCTGCAGCCCGCGATAGCAAACGTTGCTGAAGTCAAAGATCCGCTTGATGGTCAGGAAGGGATGCTCGACCGCTGCGCGCACCTTCGCCTTGATCCTCCCGCCCTGACCCGAATAGGCCGAGTCGCCCCACACCTTGGTTTCGTTGCCGTGCAACAGGTGCCCGACGACCTGGCTGTCGTGGGTGTTGGCGGGCGTGACCGCCGCCGAGTGGATAAGGCTGGACTTGCTGTCGACGCCGATGTGGCCCTTCATGCAGAAGTACCACTGGTTGCCTTTCTTGGTTTGATGCATCTCGGGATCGCGCTTCTTCTCTTTGTTCTTGGTCGAAGAAGGTGCGGCGATGATGGTGGCGTCAACAATGGTGCCGCCGTTGACCTTCATCCCGCGCTCGGCCAGATAGGCGCTGACCTCGGCAAACATGCGGTCGCCCAGGTGGTGCTCCTCCAGCAGGTGGCGGAACTTCAGCACCGTGGATTCGTCCTGTGCCGCGTCGCGCCCGAGATCGACGCCGACAAAGGCGCGCATGGCAAGCGAATCGTTGAGCGCCTCTTCGACCGCCGGGTCGGAAAGATTGAACCAGTGCTGCAGAAAATATATCCGCAGCATGATCTCCAAACCCTTCGGCGGACGACCGTTGCCGACCTTCGGGTAGTGCGGCTCGATCAACGCCAACAGACGCGGCCACGGCACCACCTGATTCATTTCATCGAGAAACTGCGCGCGCCGCGTCACCTTGCGGTGTTTCTCAAACCCGGTCAATGCACCAAACGTTTGTTGTTTCATGGTCTCCGCCAATCCAGTCGTGTCGTCTCGATGCTTAACGCTTGATGCTCGATGCGGTGGACTTAATCAGACCTTCCTTAGCAGGGATATCATGCGCAGCAAGCTGTTTGTCCCAGGTTCCCGCCCGGAACTTTTTAGCAAAGCCCTTCGCAGTCAGGCTGATGCGATTTCCATCGATCTTGAGGATTCGGTGGTCGAAAGCCGCAAAGGAGAGGCGCGCGCGTTGGTTCGGGACTTCCTGCAATCCGCAGAGGTTCGCGCCACCAAGAAAGTGATAATTGTGCGCGTTAATGCAATGGGCACACCGCACTTTGAGGCCGATGTTGCCGCAGCCTTGCAATCTACGCTGACCTTGCTGAACCTGCCGAAGCTGGAGTCTCCTGCTGACGTTCACGCCGCTATATCAATAATCGAGCGCGCCGAAGCGGTCAATGGAATCGTCAGGCCTGCGAAAATTCTTGCCAATATCGAAACGCCGAAGGCTTTGCTATGCGCCGCCGAAATAGCTTCGGCCGATGAACGAGTCGCTGGCTTGCAGCTTGGCTTGGGTGACTTGTTCGGGTCGATGGGTATCGAACGGCGAAATGAACGGAATGTGCATGCTGCTATGTTCGCAACGGTAATGGCCGCAGGTGCGGCAGGCATATTTGCCTTTGACGGCGCATTTGCAGATGTGCAGGATCGCGACGGGTATCGGGCTGAAGCGGAAATGGCGTGCGATTTGGGTTTTTTGGGCAAGAGTTGCATCCACCCCAGCCAAATCATGCTTGCCAACGAAGTTTTCAGTCCCAGTGAGGAAGAAGTTGCCGCTGCACGTCGATTGCTTGATGCGTTCCACGCGGCAAATCGAAATGGCGTTGGCGCGCTAATGGTTGATGGCAAGATGGCAGACATCCCGTTTGTAAGGCGCGCGGAAAGAATTGTTTCTGCAGCGCATACGATCCCAAACGAGCCCAAGTGATCGCTCTGCGCGAACGATTCAACATGAAAACGACAAAACAAATGTTTGGAATATTCGCACTAGCAATATCGTCAACCGTTCGACAGAAAACGTTTTTGGCTGAAACATCGCCGATCGGTTCTCTGCGGTACCCTGTAGGGTCGAATGGGTTTGCTGTGATTGCAACCGATCCCCGAAGCACAATTTTGGCGACGACAGTGCCGGTGTTTGATGCCGAGATGTTGTTGGGCTGCTCTTCCCTGAAGGCGATGCTCCCTGAGTTTGCAAGATGGCTCAATCTCGACGGCGATGAAATCTCGGTGACGAACGTTCAAAAGGCAGTTTTACTGGGTGCGGGCACTGAGTCTGCAATTGTTTCGCGAATACAGCGTGCTGGCCAGACTGTGCCCAATGTCGCGCAATATCAGCATAACGCCGAACCGTCACCGGTCGCTTAGAAATGACTGCCCATTTTGACAATCTAAAAAATGAAGATGCCATGAGCAACCTGCCAAGGGGGCCACTGTCGGGCATCCGTGTACTAGATCTTAGCGCATACATTGCCGGGCCATATGGATGCACGATGCTTGCTGACATGGGTGCCGATGTGATCAAGATTGAGCCACCGAACGGTGACAATCTGCGCAAGTACCCGTCTACACTCGAAGTCGAAAGCCGAGCCTTCCTCGGTATAAATCGTAGCAAGCGAGGACTTGTACTCAACTTGAAAAAATCGGCGGGTCTCGACGTGTTGATCAAGCTGCTCGACACAGCGGATGTGCTGGTGCACAACTTCAGGCCATCTGTCCCGTCGCGACTTGGCATTGACTACGAACGATTCCATTCGACGCATCCGCGCCTAATTTATTGCGTGGTGAACGGCTATGGTGAGACCGGTCCGATGAGAGACAACGCCGGCTATGATCAGGTGCTTCAATCATTGACGGGTATTTGCAGCCTCCAGGGCAAGGAAGGGCAGTCCCCAGAAATTGTTTACGGTTCGGTCGTGGACTATTACGCGGCAGCGATGGTGGCCAGTGGTGTGTCTGCCGCGTTGTTCGACCGGGAACGTACCGGACAAGGGCAGTATGTTGGTGTGTCGTTGCTGCGTAGTGCATTGGCCATGCAATCTGCCCGCTTCATCTGGGCAGAAGGCGAAAGCCGCGACATTGGGCGGGATATGCGCTCCGGCGGCGTGACCGGTATGCACCCGACGCGTGAAGGATTTATTTATCTTTCAGCGAACACCGCACACTTTTGGCAGGCGCTATGCGAGAAGGTAAAACTGCCAGAGCTGATGAACGATCCCCGCTATGACACCTTGAGGAAACGTGCCGCGAATGCCCACGAAATCCTGCCAAAGCTCCATGCGGCGCTACAAGCGCATTCGGCATTGGAGTGGGAAAAAATATTCGGGGAGTCCGTGCCAAATGCGGCAGCGCGATCGATTGGTGATATGTTCGACCATCCGCAGGTGCTTTCCGAAGAATTGGTCACTACGCTGACGCATCCGCTTGTTGGCAAATATAGGGGTTTCACTAAGCCAATCAAGTTTGGAAGTACGCCCGGTCCAGCGCCGTTTGCGTCCCCCACCATCGGCCAACACTCAACCCAAGTGTTGGTGGAGCATGGTTATTCGGCCGATCAAATTTTCCAGTTGCGCGAACACGGCGTCATCGCCTGAAAGATCAAATGACAAAATTTTCAGCAGTGTTTGGACACTTCTTTGAAGATTGTCCGTTTTTGATACGCCATTTTCTTTCGCGTTTTGTCATCACGTTCTTTCTGCTGTGGGGCGTGACGACTTCATTGCACGCAGGGAATCTGGTTTCGATCCAGACCGGCACGCTCACATCACTCCCCGGCATTGCGCCAATAACCATGCTGCTGACGCTGGACGATCGGCCGGTGGCCTTGACGGCTGATGCCACATGGTTGCTTGACACAGACCAGAATGCATGGACGCGCATCGATTGGCGGCCAGCGGGTCAAGTTCGGCGCGTGACGGGTGACAAACATCAGGTGTTTTTGCTGCTGGATGCCGGTCCAGGCCAGCCGCTGGAAAAAATTGAGAAGGTCACACTGCTTGCCGGTAAACCGGTTTCACTTATGCTTCCTGCATTGCCTTTGCCACTCACTGCTGCCTATGCCGCAATGCTGGACGGCAGGCTTTATGTTGTTGGCAATGATGCAAAAGGGATTCTGAAGCTGCGCTCGATCAACCCGGCAGAGGCGGCCTCAGGCTGGGCCACACACGATGACCCAGGCAACGCTGTTGAGATTTCCTCGATGGCTGGGCAGAAATCCGCGCTGTACGTAACGTTTAATGGAGAGTCTGGCAAAGGCGACAGGCTATTGCAATGGACGGCGACAGACAGGTGGATTGAGAAGACGGGCTTACCCGGAGGCGTCGTCGCGGGTAGCGCTCGGCCGAGCGGTCAGGCGCACGTCTTATATCTTGTTCGACCAGACAATGGGGCGGATTCTGCCCCGAGCTTGATGATGTTCCACACCATCACCGGATCGTGGGCAGCGCTTGGTGATCCCAAAGCAGGCGGTGCCCGCATCAGCACCGCCTGGCGCAACGGCATTTTGTGGGAACGGCACTCGACCAGCGGCGGCAGCGAATTTGCGTTTGCGGAGATTGAGGCGACCAAGATATTGCTGAAATGGCTCGACTGGGTGGTGATCGTTGTCTATCTGGTCGGCATGACCGGCATCGGGCTCTACTTTTATCTGCGTGAGAAGCGCATCAGCACCGCCGACTTTTTCGTTGGCGGTCGCTCGATTCCGTTCTGGGCTGCCGGGGTGAGTCTTTATGCCACCAATACCAGTTCCATTAGCTATATCGCCATACCCGCCAAGGCCTTTGAGACCAACTGGCAGTACCTCATGAACAATCTGGTCGCGGTGGTGGGGCTGGTGTTCGTCGCCATCTGGATTGTGCCGCTGCTGCGCCGCCTCGACCTGATGTCGGTCTTTCAATACCTTGAGACCCGTTTTCACCCTGTAATTCGCATGCTGGCGAGCGGCTTGTGTATCGCGATGCAACTCGGCAGTCGCATGAGCGTGGTGCTGTTTCTGCCATCGCTGGCAATCTCGACCATTACCGGCATTGATGTCGTATGGAGTATCTGGATCATGGGAGCCGTCACTATCGCTTACACGGCGATGGGCGGGATGAAGGCCGTCATTTGGACTGACTTCGTGCAACTATTCGTGATGTTCGGCGGCGCTATTTTTGCGATCGGCTTTATCGTCTACAAACTGGACGGCGGCATCAGTGAGTTTTTCGCCATTGCAGCAGCGGAAGACAAAATGAAGCTGTTCGACTGGAGCTTCGACCTCACCAAGGCGACTGTCTGGGGATTCATCTTCCTGGTGCTGTTCGATGTCGTGTTCACGTTTCCGAAGGATCAGGTGTTGATGCAGCGGGTGTTGTCCACCAAGTCGGACAAGGATGCTGGCAAGTCGGTATGGATGTTCGCTGCCATCATGATTCCAGGTGGATTCATGTTTTACATTATTGGTACTGCGCTGTACGTTTTCTATAAGAGTCATCCGGAAAGGATGAATCCGCTATTGGGAATCGACGCGACATTCCCGCTTTTCATTGCGGCCGAACTGCCGATTGGTGTGACAGGTCTAGTTATTGCAGCGATCTTCGCGGCATCGATGTCGACGCTCTCAAGCATCATGAATAGCGTGGCGACATTGGCGTCTGTCGATTTCTATGAACGGTTTGTCAAGGAGCCAACGCCCAAAGGGAGCGTTTTCTTCGCCGAAGCAATGACCATCTTGGCCGGACTTATTGGCATTGGGCTTGCATTATTGCTATCGCGTTACGACATACGCTCTATGTTCGATGTCTCGATCGAACTGGCTGGGCTGTTGGGCGGCGGATTTGCTGGCGCGTACACTTTGGGGATGTTCACACGCCGCGCAAATTGGCAGGGAGTGGCAATTGGAATTGCATCTGCCATTGTCCTCACCACGCTGATGTGGTCAATTAGCCTAGTCCACTCCTATTTTTACCTGGCAATTTCAATTCTGACGTGCATCGTCGTTGGCTATCTCGCAAGCCTTTTCTTCCCTGCTCCTTCGCAATCGCTTGTCGGACTTACCATCCTGAATGAAGCAGCAAAGCCATGACTGGAGGTGCTCAAAAATCCGGACGCCATGGATTGGCATGGTGGGGTTGTAAATCAGTTCGTTATTTTTTTAGGTTGGTTGCAAATCCCGGATACGAGCGATAGCAGGATAATCCTGTTATTGGAGAAATGGAAATGGCGTTCGGGCAAAATTTGTTGGCCTGCGACATGCGCACCGTCGAGCCGGCATGGAAAATGTTCTGGTCAAACAAGGAGATTTTGCCGATTCTCTGGCAACTGTTTCCCGATCACCCGAATTTGTTGCCGGCCTATTTTGAAGCGCAAAAATTCACCGCCGACATTGTGAAAAAATCACTGTTGTCGCGCGAGGGTGCCAATATCGGCATCTACGCTGCGGGCCTTGCGCCAACTTTGTGTCGGGGCTTGCCAGGCATCCGGCCTGACGGCGTTGGGGGCGCATTTTCATCAGTTTGATGGTTTCAATGCCGCCCACGCCGGCGGGGCAACCGGCACGCGCTGTGGACTCTGAAGGTCGGAATGTGGCCTAAAAACACCACATTAAGCTAGAATACCAGCTTTTCG
>JANPNJ010000248.1:0-3534 GCA_031427395.1 Burkholderiales bacterium | reverse complement strand
TGCGTAGGCAGGGGTCTAATTTTTGTTGAGGTAACAATGACATACAAAAATTGGGTACCGGCCTACGCCGGTAAAGGACAGATTTTTAAAAACAACATTTGGTCAAAGTTGTTTAGGTACGACCTAATTCAAGCATAAATGTCTGAAACAAGCCGTCAATAAACGACTTTCATTTTCTGGTTACCAGCGCCACCCCGCACGCGGAAACCAGCAACGCGCCGATGTCCATCCAGGTGAGTGATTGCTGAAACAGCAGGTATGCCATCAATGCCGTCACCGACGGGGTCAGGAAAAACAGGCTTGCCACCCTGGTGGCGGCACCGGCGCGAATCATCAGATAGAGCAGGGAATTGGCACCCAGCGACAGCACCACCGCCAGCCAAAAAATCGCAAACACAAATTGTGGCACCCACACCACGGCGCGGGTTTCAAAACCCAAGGCCAAAACAAACAACACCGCTCCTGTCGCCGCGAATTGAATCACCCCGCCGGTGCGCAAATCCATGTTCTGGCAAAAACGTTTTTGGTAAAGCGTGCCACTGGTGATGCCAAGTAATGCGATTGCCGCCGCCGCCAGCGCGGCGACGCGCAATTCACCGCCGGCACTGTTGCCGATAATCACCAGCAGCACGCCAGCCAAGCCCAGCGCCATGCCCAGCCACTGGCTGGCGCGCAATTTTTCATCGAACAGCCAACGCGCCGCAAACGCCGTCAGCACCGGCTGCAATCCGGCAATCAACGCCACATAACCAAGCGGCAGGGCAAGGGTGATGGCGTACAGCACGCCGGAAAGATAGGTCGCATGCACCAACAAGCCCGCAATGGCAAAGTGGCCGGCGGTTTTCCAATCACGCGGCCACGGCGCACGCATGCCAACCGATACCAGCAGCAGGATCGCCACGACAACGGCCATGCGGATGGCCGTGAAGGTGAACGGCTCGGCATAGGGCATGCCATATTGGGAGCCGATAAAGCCGGTGCTCCAGAGCAAAACGAACAATGCGGGTGCGGCGCTGAGCCAATCGTGTGGTTTGTCTGGGGAATTTTGCAAAAGCCTGGCCGGGTAGTGGGTTGATCAAGTGAATGCGGCATGATGGCATACACGGCGGGTTGCCGAGCAAAAGACGACCCAGGTCAAGCGCCGATTTTTTATCGCCATGAGATGCTGGCATAGAATGCGGCCATGTGGTCAAAAAGGTACAATTCGCTATGATTTTTGGCCGGTCCCAATACCAAAAATAACCAAAATCAATAATCAAATTGACTGATCGACAATTGGAGGCATGACATGCATTTGCGAAATCCGCGGGACTTCTGGGCGGGAATCCTGTTTGCCGCCATTGGTTTTTACTTTGCCATTGTGGTCAAGGCAGCGGCCTACCCGATGGGCACCGCCAGCCGCATGGGCGCGGGATATTTTCCGTTTGTGCTGGGTTTGATCCTCGGCGTGCTGGGCTTGATCATCGTCGCCAAGGCGTTGGTCAGTGACGGCGCACCCATGGCCAAATTTGCCTGGAAGCCGCTATTCTGGATATTGGGTGCAGTGGTATTTTTTGGCCTGACCGCAAAATTTCTCGGGCTGGCGCTGGTCATCGTGGCGCTGGTATTGATCGCTTCCTTCGGCGGACATGAATTCCGGCTCAAGGAGCAATTGATCGCCGGTGTGATTTTGTCAGCGTGTTCAATCGGTGTGTTCGTGTATGGCCTGAAGCTGCCGTTCCCGATCTTGCCAGTGTTTTTGCGCTAGGAAAAACCAATGGACGCATTATTCTCGAATTTGGCGCTGGGCTTTAGTGTGGCCATGCAGCCCGAGGCGCTGATGTATTGCCTCATTGGCTGTTTTCTCGGCACCTTGATCGGCGTGTTGCCGGGCATCGGGCCGGTGGCCACCATCGCCATGCTGCTGCCGGCCACCTTCGCGCTGAAACCGGAATTTTCGCTCATCATGCTGGCGGGCATTTATTACGGTGCGCAATACGGCGGCTCCACCACTGCCATTCTGGTCAACTTGCCGGGTGAGTCCTCGTCGGTGGTGACGGCGCTCGATGGCTACCAGATGGCACGCAAGGGTCGCGCGGGTGCCGCGCTGGGTGTGGCCGCACTCGGTTCATTTTTTGCCGGTTGCGTGGCCACGGTGTTGCTGGCAGTGGCCGCGCCGCCGCTGGCCGAGATTGCCTTCAAATTCGGTCCCGCAGAATATTTTTCGCTGATGACACTTGGCCTCATCGCCGCCGTGGTGCTGGCGCATGGCTCGGTCATCAAGGCCATAGCCATGATTATTCTCGGCCTGCTGCTTGGGCTGGTCGGCACCGATGTCAATTCCGGCATGGCGCGGTTTAATTTTTCGATCCCCGAATTGTCCGACGGCATCGGTTTTGTGGTGGTGGCGATGGGCGTGTTTGGTTTTGCCGAGATCATCAAAAATCTTGAGCAGGGCGAGGAACGCGAGATTTTTGTCAACAAGGTCGGCAGCCTGTTGCCTACCAAGCAAGACCTCAAGGACGCCGGCCCGGCCGTGTTGCGCGGCACCATGTTGGGTTCGCTGCTGGGTATTTTGCCGGGTGGCGGCGCGGTACTGGCATCGTTTTCCGCCTACACGCTGGAAAAGAAAATCGCCAAGGACGCCTCGCAATTTGGCAAGGGCGACATTCGCGGCGTGGCCGCACCCGAGGCGGCCAACAACGCCGCCGCGCAGACTTCCTTCATTCCGCTGCTCACACTCGGCATCCCGCCCAACCCGGTGATGGCGCTGATGGTCGGCGCGATGATTATCCAGGGCATCCAGCCCGGCCCGCAGGTGATGACCGAAAAGCCGCAGCTTTTCTGGGGCATGATCGTCTCAATGTGGCTGGGCAACCTGATGCTGGTGATTCTCAATTTGCCGTTGATCGGCATCTGGATCAAATTGCTCACGGTGCCCTATCGCCTGCTGTATCCGGCGATATTGGTGTTTTGCTGCATCGGCGTGTATTCGTTGTCCAACAGCCCGTTTGACGTGGTGTTCACGGCGATGTTCGGCTTCATTGGTTATTTGTTTGTGAAGCTCGAATGCGAGCCCGCCCCCTTGTTGCTGGGATTTATCTTGGGGCCGATGATGGAGGAAAACCTGCGCCGCGCGATGCTTTTGTCACGCGGCGACGCCACCGTGTTTTTCACGCGGCCGCTGTCGGCCACACTTCTGGGCATCGCGATATTGCTGCTGGTGATCATCGCACTGCCGGCCATCCGTAAAAAACGCGAAGAGGCATTTGTCGAGGAATAGCGGGCGACAGTAATAAACCCGATCCGTCATTCCCGCGCAGGCGGGAATCAAATAGCGCACAGCGCGTCCCCGCGCAGGCGGGGATCCAGTTTCAACACATTGGATTCCCGCCTGCGCGGGAATGACGGCAGCGAATGGTGGTTTGTCGCCTAAATTGCGGACTGCTGAGTAAACCCCTTCAGGAATGACATGACCGCGCCCCCGTTTACCTTCGCCACCCCCTACGCTTCGCAACGCATGCCGGTGATGGCCAAAAACATCGTCGCCACCTC
>JANPNJ010000247.1:0-3011 GCA_031427395.1 Burkholderiales bacterium | reverse complement strand
CCGATAATTCAATTTGCGCGCGTGATCCTCCACCAGCGCCACCACAAAATGCAATTGAATGTCCGGTGCCAATGACTCTGGCGAGAGCTTGAGAAAGGCCCCGGCCTCGGCGTAATTGGAGGAAATCATGCCGCGCCGCTGGCGCAGATAACGAACCGCCTCCCGCAACATGCGCCATGCGCCCGCCGGGGTGAAGCCAACCAGATCGAGGCTGTTGACCGCATAGCCAAAAATAAAATCCGGGTGATCCTGCAAATTTTTGCCGACCCCCGGCAGGTGGTGTGCCACACTGACGCCGTGTTTGCCCAATTCAGCGGCGTCACCAATGCCCGAGAGCATCAGCATTTGCGGCGAATGAATGGCACCGGCGCAGAGCAACACTTCGCGGCGCGCGCACAATGTCACTTCCATGCCCAGCCTGCTGATGGCCACACCCGTGGCGCGGCGATTTTCAATGATGATTCTTTTCGCCCGGGTGTGCGTCAGCACATGCAGATTAGGCCGCGAGCCTTCCATGTGCGGATGCAAATAGGCGCGTGCCACGCTGCAACGCTCGCCGTTGATTTGCGTAACCTGGTACATGCCCGCGCCTTCCTGGGTGGTGCCGTTGAAATCGGGGTTGCGCCTGATTCCGACCTCATCCGCCGCCTGCAAAAAATATTGCGGGAACGGATTGTCGGAACGCAAATCGGCGACATTCAAAGGCCCGCCCTGGCCGTGGAAATCATCAACAATGCGTTCGTTGTTTTCGGCGCGCTTGAAATACGGCAGCACCTCCTGATACGACCAGCCGGCATTGCCGAGTGATGCCCAATGGTCGTAATCACTTTTGTCGCCGCGCGCGTACACCATGGCGTTGATCGCCGAAGAACCACCGAGGCCTCGCCCGCGCGGCTGGTAGCCACGGCGGCCGCCGAGCCCCGCCTGCGGGACAGTCTCAAGGCCGTAGTTGTTGATGCGCGTCGGCAACATGGCCACGGCGGCGGCGGGTGTGCGGATCAGCCAATCGCGGCCGTCGCCGCCGGTTTCGAGCAGCGCCACGGTCACATTGGGGTTTTCGCTCAGGCGCGAGGCCAGCACCGATCCCGCCGAGCCGCCGCCGATGATGATGTAGTCGAATGTTTGTCGCATGACCTGAAATATCGCACAAAAAATTAGAGCAATTCACCTTGGGGCCGATGTCGTGGAATAATCCCGCACCAACCGGAGCTTTTCACATGAATCACCCCGCATACGACACGCTCACCGCCACCTGGAAGCGCTTGCATCATTTTGAACACCTGCAGGCCATGGCCTCGTGGGATCGCTCGGCGCTGATGCCCGCCAATGGCAATGCCGCGCGCGCCAATGCCATGGCCGAAATGGACGGCCTGCTGCACGGGGTGCGCACCGACCCAAAACTCGCGGAATCCATGGCGCACGCCACCAATGAGCCGCTGGATCCATTCCAAGCCGCGAATTTGCGCGAGATGCGCCGCAACTGGCGCATGGCCAACGCCCTGCCGGCGACGCTGGTGCAGGCGCAGTCCCTCGCCAACGCCCGCTGCGAACATGCCTGGCGGACACAGCGCCCCGCCAACAACTGGGTGGGTTTTCTGGAGAATTTTCGCCCGGTGCTGCAATGCGCGCGCGAACAGGCCAAGCAC
The DNA here is from genome assembly GCA_031427395.1 of Burkholderiales bacterium. Lineage (GTDB taxonomy): Bacteria > Pseudomonadota > Gammaproteobacteria > Burkholderiales > Usitatibacteraceae > UKL13-2. The sequence continues at coordinate 1,365 of JANPNJ010000247.1, read as the reverse complement.
TTGTCCGATCACACTGGCCTGGGCCTGCACGACGCCTTGATGGACAACTATGAACCGGGCATGACCGGCGCGATGATCGACAATTTATTCGGCGATCTGCGCCAATGGTTGCCGGCTCTGGTGCGCCAGGTGCGCGCCAAACAAGCCAATGAAAAAGTGTTGATACCACAGGGCCCGTTTGCCAAATCGGCGCAATACGCGCTGGGCATGGAAGTGATGCAAATGCTCGGCTTTGATTTTGCAGCCGGGCGGCTGGACGAAAGCGCACACCCGTTTTGCGGTGGTGTGCCGGAAGACACGCGCCTGACCACCCGCTACCGCGACGACAGTTTTGTCGGCAGCCTGTGGGGCGTGATCCACGAAACCGGCCACGGCCGCTATGAGCAAAACCTGCCGCGTGATTGGCTGGGCCAGCCGGTGGCGTGGGCGCGCAGTGCCGGCATCCACGAAAGCCAGAGCCTCAGTTTTGAAATGCAGATTGGTTTGAGCCGCGCTTTTGTCGGCCTGCTGGCACCACGCCTCACGGCGCATTTTGGCGACCAGCCTGCGTTTGCGCCGGAAAATATTTATCGCTGGTTGACACGGGTGCAACCGGGCTTCATCCGCGTCGAGGCGGATGAATTGACCTATCCGCTGCACGTCATGCTGCGTTATGAAATCGAGCGCGATCTGATCGAAGGCAACATGCAAGCCGAGGACATTCCGGCGCGCTGGGATGCGGCCATGGCTTCATTGCTCGACATCGACACACGCGGCAATTTCACCAACGGCTGCATGCAGGATGTGCACTGGGGATGCGGGCTGTTCGGCTATTTTCCGAGCTATACGCTGGGGGCGATGTATGCCGCGCAATGGTTCGCCGCCATCCGCCGCGAACACCCTGACCTTGACACCCGCATGGCAACAGGTGATTTCACACCGGCTTTTTCGTGGCTCGAAAAAAACATCTGGCAACAAGGCAGCCGCTGGACCACCGTTGAGTTGGTGACCCGCGCCACCGGCTCTGAGCTGGATGCAAAATATTTCCGGCAACATTTGGAAGCGCGTTATCTCAATTGAGTCGTCAGGAAAAACCATGACCATCGGTGTGGGCGGCAAAAGCCGCGAAGCAGCACTGGCAACCCTGTCCAACATGACGGCAGGTGTGGTGCCGATTGCGCGTGCCGAATATCAGCAGCGCATTCACAAGGCACAAGCCTGCATGCGCGATTCGGGCATTGCCGCCATCTGGGTACACGCGGGCACCAATCTCACTTATTTTTCCGGCACCCAATGGCATCCGAGTGAGCGCATGGTCGGCGCCATCATTCCAGCGAATGGCGATATCGCCTATCTCGCGCCGTATTTTGAGCAAAACACGCTGCG
>JANPNJ010000246.1:0-4429 GCA_031427395.1 Burkholderiales bacterium | reverse complement strand
ATCAAGCATGGCCTCATCCATGTTGATGTCGATCACCTGCGCGCCGTTTTCCACCTGCTGGCGCGCGACAGTGAGCGCGGCATTGTAGTCGTCGTTCAAAATCAATTTGGCGAACACCTTTGATCCGGTGACGTTGGTGCGCTCGCCGACATTCACAAACAACGAATCGTCGCCGATGTTGACCGCCTCCAGCCCCGACAATCGCAGGCGTTTTTCGATCACCGGAATGTCGCGCGGCTTGAACCCCCGCACGATGTCGGCGATGGCCTGGATGTGTTGCGGCGTGGTGCCGCAGCAGCCGCCGGTGATGTTGAGCCAGCCCTCGCCTGCCCACTCGCGGATGAACGCCGCCGTCTCGGCCGGCAATTCATCGTACTCGGCCATGGCGTTGGGCAGACCCGCGTTGGGGTGCGCGGAGACGCGGCAATCGGCGATGCGTGCCAGCTCCTCGACGTGCGGGCGCAATTCTTTTGCACCGAGCGCACAATTAAAACCAATCGAAATCGGATTGGCATGGCGCACCGAATTGTAAAACGCCTCGACCACCTGGCCGGACAGGGTGCGGCCGGATGCGTCCGTAATGGTGCCGGAGATCATGATCGGCAGCCGCTGCTCACCCAACAATCCGCGCGCCTCAAATTCTTCCTCGACCGCAAAAATGGCGGCCTTGGCATTGAGTGTGTCAAAAATGGTCTCGATCAAAATGATGTCAGCGCCACCGTCGATCAAGCCACGGGTGGCTTCACGGTACGCATCCTTGACCTCGTCAAAATTGACGGCGCGAAAGCCGGGGTCGTTGACATCCGGCGAGAGTGACAACGTGCGGTTCATCGGCCCCAGCACACCGGCGACAAAACGCGGCTGTTTTGGCGTCTTTGCCGAAAAATCGTCGGCTACCTCTCGCGCCAGTATTGCGCCCTCCTTGTTCAACTCATACGCCAACGATTGCATGCCGTAGTCGGCCATTGAAATGGTGGTGGAGTTGAAGGTGTTGGTTTCCAGAATGTCGGCACCGGCCTTGAGATATTCGGCGTGGATTTCGCGGATGACATCGGGATTGGTGAGGGTCAACAAATCATTGTTGCCACGCAAATCGGATGGCCAATCGGCAAACCGCGCGCCGCGATATTCGGCTTCGCTCAGTTTGTAACGCTGGATCATGGTGCCCATGGCCCCGTCGAGCACCAGGATGCGTTGGGCGAGCGCGTGCATCAGTGCCGCGGTGCGTTCGGCGCGCGCAGACTGGACGGCGGGGGGATCAACGGAAATGTGATTCATTTGCAAAACCAGAAAATAAAAAAACCTGTCGCCTCAGTTTTCACCAAGCAGACAGGTTCATGAACATGCCTCGCTTTAGCGGAATTTCAGATGGGGGCGGCTGCAAGCCCTTCATCCCGCGCCCGCAAGCTGAATCAAATCGGCGCGATGGGGTATTTTACGCCTTTACGCTGATTTGCGGCTGTCCAGCCAATCCAGCGCCAGCGTGGCCAGCGCCTTCACGCCGACTTTCAGACCCTGTTCATCAACATAAAAACGCGGGCTGTGGTTGGATGGCGCGGTGCGGCACTCCTTGTCCGGCGGGGTGCAGCCGATATTGAAAAAAAAGCCCGGCACCTGCTGCTGGAAAAACGAAAAATCCTCCGCGCCGCAGGTCTTGGGGCAGATGCCGACATTGGCCACGCCGGCCGCGCGTTGCAGGCTGGCAAGCGACCACTCGGTGAGCGCGACATCATTCACTGTCACCGGATAGCCGCGGTTGATATGCACATGTGCTTTTGCCCCGCCCGCCTCGGCGATCAGGGTGCTGATTTTTTCGACAAACAAGTGAATGTCCTCGCGGTGTTTTTCGTCAAAGGCGCGGATGGTGCCTTCCATTTTGGCTTCATCGGGAATGATGTTGGAACGGTTGCCCGCCTGGAAACTGCCGACCGTCACCACCGATGGCTCCTCGGTCAGATTCATTTTGCGCGAGACAATGGTCTGCAAACCCAGCACCACCTGCGAGCCGACCACAATCGGATCGACCCCGCTCCAGGGCTGTGCGCCGTGTGTCTGGTTGCCGCGTATAAATATGCGGAAGGTGTCGGCGCTGGCCATGAAGGGCCCTGGCCGATAGCCGATTTTCCCTGCGTGCAATTTGGAGGTGATATGCAGACCAAAAATCGCATCAACCTTGGGGTTATCCATGCAGCCTTCGGCGATCATCAACTGTGCGCCGCCCTCCTCGCCTTGCGGCGGCATTTCCTCGGCCGGCTGAAAAATGAATTTCACCGTACCGGCAATCTCGCCGCGCATGGCCGCCAGAATCTCCGCCACCCCCATCAATATCGCCACATGGGTGTCGTGGCCGCAGGCGTGCATCACGCCGCATTTGACCCCATTCCACTCTGACATGACCGTGCTTTTGAAAGGCAAATCCGCCTCCTCGATCACCGGCAGCGCATCCATGTCGGCCCTGAGGGCGATGCAGGCACCCGGCTTGCCGCCCTTCAACACACCGACCACCCCCGTGTAGGCAACCTGCTCCTTGACCTCATCAAAGCCCAGCTTGCGCAAATGTTCGGCCACCAGGCTTGCGGTGCGGAATTCACGATTGCCCAATTCGGGATTGGCGTGGATGTCGCGCCGCCAGGCGATCACCTGCGCGTCCATGCGGTTGGCGTGTTTGGCAATGGCCTCATCACGGGCGCTGATTTTGCTTATTGCGTCTGGTGCGTTCATGGATTGCCCTGGATTTTGGGATAAATGATTATGACACTGTGGCATCGAGAGTGTGGTGCCCGGTGGCTATAATCAAACCAACAGGAGCCGCCATGCAACATCTCACCCCCCAGGAAGCCTTTGCCTTTCTCGCAGGCAACCCAACCACCGTTTTTGTTGACTGCCGCAGCGAGATGGAATTTTTATTTGTCGGCCACGCGGTCGGCGCGATGCTGATTCCGTGGAATGACGGCCCGGATTGGGAAATCAACCCGCATTTTGTGGGGCAGGTGAAAAAATCCTGCGGCAATTCCATGCACCGTCCGGTGGTGATAGTCTGCCGCTCCGGCAACCGCAGTGTGGATGCGGGGATTGCGCTGGAGCAAGCCGGTTTCAGCCATGTCTATAACGTGCTCGAAGGCTTTGAGGGCGAGCTCGACGCCAATCACCAGCGCGGCACGCTGGGCGGCTGGCGGCGCGCGGGGCTGCCTTGGGAGCAGATGTAGTGTCGGTTTTTTTAACCGCCGATGGACGCCGATATACGCCGATAAGGTCAAAACCCAATCCATATGACAATGGATTGGGTTTCCTGTCCTTGATTTTATCGGCGCATATCGGCGTCCATCGGCGGTGACATTTCATTCCCCACATTGCGCCTGCATTCAAAGCGAAACAAAAAACTTGTGACCCCACCCGCCGAAGCCCCACCCAAGTCACTCGCCTGGCTCATCTGGAGCCTCGGTGCCGCGCTGTATTTCATCGGCTTTTACCAGCGTGTGGCCCCGGCGGTCATCACCAGCGAATTGTCACAGGCGTTTGCCCTGACGGCGGCAGGACTCGGCAACCTGTCGGCATTTTATTTTTACAGCTATGTGGCGATGCAAATTCCCACCGGCCTGTTGGCGGATCGTTTCGGGCCGCGCATATTGTTGACGGTGGGCGGCGCGGTGGCGGCGTTGGGCACCTTGGTGTTTGCCATGGCCGAAACGGTGTGGTGGGCGAACGCCGGGCGCTTGTTGATCGGCGGCTCGGTGGGGGTGGCGTTTGTCGGCATGCTCAAGCTCGCCAGCCATTGGATGCCCGCGCGTCAATTTGCGCTGACCTCGGGTGTGGCTTTGGCGGTCGGGGTATCCGGTGCTGTGTTTGCCGGTGCGCCGCTGCGGATTTTTGTGGATGCGTTCGGCTGGCGTGCGGTGATGTGGGCGAGTGCGGCACTGACCTTGTTGGTGGCACTGGCGTGCTGGCTTCTGGTGCGTGACGACCCCAGCGAAAAAGGCTACCAAAGTTTTTCGCCGGATGACCATGCGCCGCAAGCAGGTGCCGCGCCGAACCATTTTTTGCACGGCCTGCGCGAGGTGTTGCGCTACCGCAATGTGCTGTTGATCTACGCCCTCGCCGGCGCCCTGACCGGCATGGTGCTGACTTTCGCTGGTCTGTGGGGCGTGCCGTTTCTGACTACCCAATATCAACTCAGCCCCACCCATGCCGCATCATTGTGCTCATTGATGATGGTGGCGTGGGCGGTGGGTTGCCTAGTGTTCGGCGCCATTTCGGATCGCCTCGCGCGGCGCAAACTGCCGCTGATGATTGGCCTCGCAGCGGCGACCGTGTTGTGGGCAATGTTGATCCTCATACCGGGGCACAGTCTGTCCATGCTCACCATTCTGTTGGCACTGTGCGGATTTTTCTGCGGCTGTTTCATCATCACCTTCGCCTTCGCCAAGGAATC
>JANPNJ010000245.1:0-3846 GCA_031427395.1 Burkholderiales bacterium | reverse complement strand
GGCTTATTTGTTCTGCGCGATCATCAGGTCAACCACGGCCTTGACATCCGCGTCCGACAAACCGGCGTTGCCGCCCTTGGCGGGCATGACGCCGAATTTCCCCTGGAAACCGGCGATGGCGTTTTTGTACAGTGTTGCCTTGCCTTGTGCAATACGCGCAGCCCAGGCGGCTTTGTCCCCGCTTTTTGGCGCCCCCGCCACCCCGGCGGCATGGCAAACCGCACAGGAAGCCTTGTAGATGCCATCGGCACCCGCTGCGCCGCCCGCAACAACCGCGGGTGGAATGACTGCGGCCACCACCACAGGTGATGCGGCGGGAGTGGACCCCGCTGCCTGCCCTTTGCCGGCATCCACCGCCAGCGACACCGGATGGGCAATGCGTTTGGCAATGGCCTCCGGCGAATTCGCCTGCTCATTGCCGCTGCCAAGCGGGCGGGTACTGATCGCAAATTGGGCGAGCAGCATAATGCCGACCACCATCAAGATTGCCCCGACAAAAACTGCAACGGCAATTTTGACGGGATGGGATTCAGGGCCGGTGTCCGCCGGGTCGTGGTGTTGGTCAGCCATTTCATGCCTCTGCCGGATAGCGTGGTAAGGCCTGCATTATAACGTCGTGGGCAGGGGAGCCGAAACGCCGACCGTACCGGTTTGCCTGAAAATAGCTGCCCCACCCTGGGCGAGGCAAACTGGTAAAATACCGCCACGCGCCCGTAGCTCAGATGGATAGAGTGCTACCCTCCGAAGGTAGAAGTCGCACGTTCGAATCGTGTCGGGCGCACCATCAATTCAATGGCTTGGCAGAAGTCTGTCTGCCAGCGTGGGCTCTGTGCCCATCCTGTGCCCAAGAAATTGGTGCCAATTGTGGCGGGTACCAAAATCTGACTATTACCTGCCACGGATACCGGCGCGCGTCAAGCCAGCTTTTTATCTGCCCGTCTTCCACGGATTGATGACCTTGATTCCCGCGTTTTCAAAGTCTGCTTCGTTACGCGTTGCAAGTATGAAGCTGTGCTTTGCGGTGATGGCCGCGATTGCGGCGTCGGCAAAGCTCATTGGTTTACCTGCTTTTTCAGTAGCGTTGGTTACCGCTGCAAATGATTGCGCTGTGTTTTTGTCGAACGACAAAATGCGATCTTCAAACAGCGACATGATTTTATTGGCAAGTGCCAGTTGCAAAGTTGTACGCCGTTTACCCGCAGGCATTACAGCTATGCCTGCGTATAGCTCTGCGAGTGAAATGCTTGTGATATAAAGTGTCTCAGGCATTTGTGCGTCGAGCCAAGCAATTACGGTTTCGTTTGGACGTAATTTTAGTGGCTCAGAAACCACATTGGTATCTAAAACAATCATTCAAAACGCGCTTTTTTAATGGGCGTTTTATCTCGGATAATTTTCAAATCAACGCCGCCGACTTCACGACCAATGTTAAAGAGCGCAGACCCCAAGCCAATTTTTGGCTGCACTGCCGCCGAAAGAATTTGGCGGATTTCGGCTTCGGTGCTGCGCCCATTTTTAACGGCGCGGAGTTTTAATGCGCGACGCGTTTCTTCAGGCAAGTTGCGAACAATAACGGCGGTCATTATGGCTCCTCTGTAAAAATGATAGCATATTATATGTATGCTATCACAAAATTGATGGCTTCGCAAACAGTAGTCAGACCACCGCCTTAAAGCAACGCCAGTCGAATTCCACCCAGAATTGACCCACTTCATCCGGTAATTTCCATCGAATTTTGACCCACGTGAAGTCGCACGTTCGAATCGTGTCGGGCGCACCATCAATTCCAGCAATTATTGTCCCCTCACCAGGCGGCAACCATTCCAAATCCAAGCCCTCAGCCCCAATAAGCGCAACAACGCTATACTCTGCGCTGCCCATGCAACACTGGCCGACGATGAAAATTTGACTGGCGTACAGAGGTCGAAGATACTTTGGAGATGGCTGCGTGCCACAGAAAAAAAGGATACAACCTTGACTACCAGCAATTTCTTTCAGAATTTCGGGATGTTGGCCAAGCAGGGCTTCAGATTGTCACTGTTCGTCGCCATGGCAGCATGGCTGAGCGCCTGCGGCAGCGGTGCCGTTTCCGGCGATTCGGCGGTCTCGGCCAATGGGCTGCCCAGCATGACACTCACCCTCACCGAGCTTGCCACCACCGCCCCGCGCACCGCCATTTCGTTCAGCAGCCCGGCCAAGGTCAATGCCCTCGTCCGCTCCGCGTCCGGCACACCCCTCGCCGGCGTGGTGGTGACGTTTGCCACCAATTCGACACTTGGGGTGTTCTCGCCTGCAACTGGCACTGCTCTGACCGATGCGAACGGTCTGGCCAGCGTCATTCTCAACGCCGCCGGCTTGTCCGCGTCCGGTGCCACCACCGTCAGCGCCGCCGCCCAGGTCACCACCGCCACTGCGGTCACGCCCCTGAGTCAATCGCTTGGCTACTCGGTCGGCGCGGCCAATGTCAGCATCAGCGCTGTCAATGTGCAAACACCGTCCCTTTCTGCATTCGGCACGACCGGCGTGAGTGTCACCGTTTCCTCATCCGGGGCACCCATATCCACGCCACTTGAGGTCCGGTTTTCCTCACCCTGCGCATCGAGCGGGCGGGCCGCGCTGACCGCCACTGCCACCACTGTCGGCGGCGTGGCCAGCGCCACCTATCGTGACATCGGCTGCGCGTCCATCGACACCGTTACCGCCACCATCAGCGGCACCACCATTTCATCCACCGGCATCGTGACGGTATCCGCCCCCGCTGTTGGTTCCATCCAATTTGTCTCTGCGCAGCCCACTGCCATCTCCCTGCGTGGTACCGGCGGTGCGGGGCGGCAGGAAACATCACTCGTGACCTTTCGTGTGGTTGATGTGTCCGGTCGGCCGATCGGCGGGAGAATAGTTGACTTCACTCTCAATACCAATGTTGGCGGCATCACCCTGACGCCCAACAGCGCCACCTCGGATGCGGCCACCGGACTGGTGGTGACCAATGTGCAATCTGGCTCGGTGAGCACGCCGGTGCGAGTGACGGCGCGCACCGTCAGCGGCACCCAGGCGCTGACCACCCAATCCGATCAATTGACCATTTCCACCGGGGTGCCCTCGCAGGATGGGTTCTCGTTATCGGTTTCCGCCCTGAATATCGAAGGCGGCGAACGCGATGGCGCCACCTCAACCGTGACCGCGCGGCTCGCCGATCGCTACCGCAATCCTGTTCCCGATGGGACGGTGGTGAATTTCACCGCCTCCGGCGGCTCGATTGTCAGCTCCTGTAGCACCACTGCCGGCGCGTGTTCGTCCATCCTCACCAGCCAAAATTTCAGGCCGGCAAATGGCCGTGTTGCCATCCTTGCCTATGCCATTGGCGAGGAGACCTTCCGAGATACCAACGGCAATGGCTGGTTTGACATCGGCGAATTGTTCGATCTCGACGGCGTGTCATCCGATCTGCCTGAAGCCTGGCTCGATGTGAACGAAAACGGTGTGCGTGACGCCACCGAGCCGTTTGTTGATTTCAACAACAACAGCAGCTATGACAGTGGTGACGGCCGTTTCAACGGCGTAAGTTGCGACGACAGCGTGGCGGGAAGAAGCACGCCCGGCTCCTGCGGCACAGCCAAAAGCATTCATGTACGTGGCAGGGCGGTGGTGATATTTTCAGGTTCCAATCCGCGCTTCACCTCCACCCTGTCCACCATAGCACTGGCAGCATGCAACAACGGCAGCAACTTTGTCAGTAGCTCAGGCACGGCAATCGTGACCATCCTGGACAGCCGTGGCAGTGTGATGCCAGCCGGCACCTCCGTGGCGTTCGCGACCAGTAACGGGGTGATTGTGTCCGCACCC
>JANPNJ010000244.1:0-1626 GCA_031427395.1 Burkholderiales bacterium | reverse complement strand
TCCGATGGCGGCGACCTTGCCATCACGCACCAGCATGTCGGTGTTTTGCAGATTGCCTGCTTTCGCGCTGGTCCAGATGGTGGCGTTTTTGATGAGCAGCGTTTGCCGCGCGGGCGGTGTGATGCCGAAATTGCCGGCCGGATAGGCCGGGCTCAGTGGTGCGGCAATGACGAGCGCCAATTCCTCCGGTTTGGGCTTGGCGGGTGGCTCGACAAACACCGCGGTGCGGGTGGCGGACCAAGCCATGACCGCGCCCGCTGTTTGCGCGCTGCCTTGCAGGGTGTCGCCCACGGCGTCGGCGATGACGGTTTGTTTTTCGCCACTGGTGCTTTTGCCGCACGGCAGGCTGACAATCAATTGCCGGGCGCGCAGGGTGAGATCACACGCGCCGCCATCGAGAATGAGTGTGGGGCGGGCGCGCGTGCCCCCGATTTTCCATTCGCTGTTGTCCGGGGCGCCCGGGGTGATGTGCCAAGTGCCGCGCGCGTCAAAGCGGTCATGCACGGCGGTCGGGTGCGGCTTGCCATCGACAAACAACATGTTGATTTCGGCGGCATCCGACAAAAACAAATCGCCGTTGGCCACCACGATATTGGCGAGCTTGCCGACTTCGAGCGTGCCCAGAGTGGCGCTGCCGATTATTTTCGCCGGGGCGGTGGTGAGTGCCGCCAGCGCCTGTTCGGCGGGCAGGCCGCGTTTGACGGCCAGGCGCAGTTGCGGCCAGAATTCCTTCAGGTCACGCAGGCCCGCCGTGCTGATGGAAAATTCCACGCCAGCCTGATTGAGTACTGCCGCATTCGATGGCGCCTGCTCCCAATGTTGCAGCGCTTCGAGCGAGACATCGATGGCGCTGTCGGGATTTTCGATTTCGGGCACGGCCGGAAAATTCAGCGGCACCACCAGCGGCATGCCGAGGGTTTTCAATAACGCGGCGCGGCGGTATTCGTGGCCGTTGCCTTGCACGATCACCCGCAGATTGAATTCATCTCGCAGCTTGGCCACACGCTGATAATCCTGCTCGCTGTCGGCGAAGTGGAACACCGCCTGTTTGCCATTCACCACCGACTGCAGCGACTCCAGCGCGGCGTTGGTTTCATGGCGCTCGGCACCCGGCAGGGGTTTTTGCGCGTACCAGCGTGCGTCGTACAACGTCTGCCGCGCCAGCGCGATGGCACCCATGATCGAATTCGGATAAACGCCGGCACCTGGACCACCCCCGCGCTCAGCCTCAAACGCCAGGTGTTGCGCCACCCGCGCCTGCAGCACCATGTTTTTTGGGTCGGACGTCTCTGCCACACTCAACAGCGCGCTTTGCCCGCGAAACACCCCCACCGCGGGTGCGGCGAGCACTGCGGCAAAACCCTGCTCACGCGCGGCCTTGACTTCATCCGCGCGCCAGTCGAGCAGGTCGGCGACATGCAAATCCGCGCGCACCGAACGATTTTGCGCGGCGAGGCTGCCGCGCGCGGATACCACGGGTGCCACGGGTGGTGCCGCGGCAGGCAACAACGACGGCGCCTGGCCGCGCCCGCCCGGCGGACCGCCTGGCGACACCGGGCGCATGGATGCGGGCACCCCCACCTGGCTCGCCAAATCAATAAAACCCGCGTAGAGAATGTGCCCATC
>JANPNJ010000243.1:0-3669 GCA_031427395.1 Burkholderiales bacterium | reverse complement strand
CACCTGCGGTATTGACGGTGTTGTTGATGCGATCCAGCAGCAGCGACAACATCATGCCAATGATGAGCGCCACAGCAGCGGCAATCGACACAATCTGCGATTTTTTTGGCGCATAGGCGCTGCCCGGCACGATGGACGGGTCCACCACCCGCGCCACGGTCGATTGCAAATCAGCGGAAATATTGGTTTCCTTGAAACGATTCAGGAACATGTCGTAGAGCTGGCGGTTGGCCTGCGCCTCGCGCTCCAACACCCCAAGCTGGAATTCCTTGCGGTTGATGCCCTGAATTTCGGATTTGCTCTGCCCCAGCGCACCGGCTATGGCCAGCTCGTTGGCACGGGCGATTTCATATTCCTTGGCGACCCCGGCCATGACCGTTTCCATCTGCCGCTTGGTGTTGTCGCGGGCGGAGGCAAGCTCGGAATTGGCCTGCACCATCCTTGGGTGCTCCGGCCCGTAGCGCTTTGATGCATCGGCGAGTTTTTTCTCGGCTTCGGCCTCGATTTCCCTCATGCGTTGCACGGTCGGGTGACGCAGCACCGCAGGAATCGAATCGACGCTGGCCTTGCCCTGGCGTGCAGTCTGCACCTGGTTGTACAGGCTCTCGGCCTCGGCGCGTTTGGTGCGCGCAGTAACCAAGCCGCTGGTGGCTTCTTCCAGCGCCTTGGCGGCACCCGACAGCGCCACACCTTTCACATCGACAATGCGTTCGCGCTCACGATAATCCTGCAAGGATTTTTCCGAGCCTTCCAGCTTCGCGCGCAATTCCCCCATCTGCCCGGTGAGCCAGGCACTGGCCTTCTGGGTCATTTTGACCTTGGACTCGAGATCATTTTCGATAAACACGTCAGCCAGGGTATTGGGCACTTTCGCCGCCAACTCTTTGTCGTGGGAGGTGAAGCTGATCTGCACCAATTGGCTGTTGCGGACCGGCTGCACCTGCAGTCCGCTGGAAAAACGCCCGAATCACGCTTTTTTGTATTTGCTCTTCATTCGAAGGCGCATCGGACTTGAACCAATTCATCGGCAGCCATGCCTTCACGCCGTCATTCGAGGCCTGGCGCGGGTCGTATTCGGGATGGGTGGTGAGCTTGAGCCGCTCCACCACTTTGCGTGCCAGCTCGCGCGACTTGATGATCTCCACCTGGGTCTGGTAATACTCGCGATTGCCGCCACCCATGGCGTTATAGACCTCCTCAATCGACACCACCTTGGCTTTGGATTGCTCGATCATGAGCGTGGCGGTGGAACGATACTGCGGACGCATCGAATACACCACCAGTGTGGCGATCAAGGCCACCAGCGCGACCAAACCGAGGATGCTCCATTTGCGTTTGGTGATCGAACGCCAATACTCCACCAGATCAAGGGTCTCGCCCTCGGTCTGCGCCTGGCCAACGCCCAAGCTGCCGACAGCGGCACCCGGCAAGGGAAGGCGTTCGATAAACGTGCGGTCATTCATGTTGGCGCTTTTCTAAAAAAAACTTTCTTCGATGGTCAGGACATCACCTGGCCTGATTGGGGCATCAAGTGCGATGCGTTTGGCATTGCCCTTGACGTCATCTTCGTGAATCACATTGATGCGCTCTTTTGACGCGCGCTCCTTGAATCCGCCTGCCAGTGAAATGGCCTTGCGCACCGTCAGCCCCGGAATGTAGGCATAACCACCCGGTTTTTCCACCATGCCATTGACAAAAAAATTACGGTACTCATGCATGGTGACGGTCACCTGCGGATTCAGCAGATAGCGGCCTTTGAGACCGTTGGTGATAAAACCCTCCAACTCACCGACGGTCAATCCCCGCACCCGGATTTCACCCAGATACGGGAATGACAACGTGCCCGCATCGGAAAGCCTGACTTTTTCGCGTTTGAGATCGTCTTCGCCGACCACCTGCACGCTGATGACATCTCCCACACCGAGCTTGTACACCGACAAGGAGGATTGGGCACCGCCCGCATCCGCCGTCGGCGCACGCGCAGTGGTGCCGGACTGCGCAAGGCCAAATGGAGCCGTACAACACAGTGCAACCATCAACAACGACCTAGCGACTGCCATGCCCACATGACACCTATTCAACAAATTGGAGAACATCTGCCTGCACCCTCAACACAAATTTCAAACACGGATTGAATGCAAAATCAAAAAGGCTCCAACCGCGAAAGACATCGCGGTCGGAGCCTTGTCGTTATGCGATGCCTTTCGGCGGCGTTGTAACGTTCGCAATCCCGTTATACCGCAGCGCCGACCGTCAGCATGTAGGCGTTTTTCTTGTAGTTGAACCCGCTGGTGTTGGAATCACGCGAGGTGTTGTTGTACTCCCCGCCAATGGTCAGCCAGCGCATCAATTTGTAATTGAGCTTCAAGCCAAACGAATCGGTGGAATCGGCGCGGGTATTGCCGACAAAGTCATCGTCGTTGCGCGACAGGCTGACCACAGACGACACCTTGGAATTCCATGTGTGTTGCCAATTCGCGCCGAATTTCTTGGACAAGGTGAAATCACCCAATCCGGTGGATTCAGCAAAGGTCTTGATCGTGAAAAAATCGAACTTGGTATAGCTGAGCGGCTTCCACGAAAGATTGGCTTCCCAGCCGGTACCGGAATAGTCGCGCCGGGATGCCGCCGCAAAATCCTTGCGAATCTGGCCAACTTTGATGCTGCCGCTGGTCGCATCAGTCACATCCCAGGTCAAACCGGCCAAATAACGGCGCTCTTTGCTGTCCTGAACGGATGTCCCCAATTTGTAATCAATCCGGTCTTCGCGCGCCTCAAACAAAAATGCCGTCTTGGGTGCCACGCGCATGAAAAAACGACCCGCAAAATTATCCGAATCACGGTCGCTGCTCAAGGTCGTGGTGCGATTGTTCAGATAGCGCCTGTTGGCGGAGCCCGCCTCGACTTCCACACGCCCGATGGCATCCTTGCCGCCCAGGGAAAGAAACAAATTGGGATTGGTGATGCGGTACTCATCCGGCACACCGGCAATGCCGCGATCGGTGGAGCCGCGCTGATCATGGTTGCGGCTGTAATCAACCCCCAACTTCAGCCCGACCTTCTCGGTGAAGACAAACTCACCCAATCCCTTGATGCGCTGGTCGGTGTAGTTGTCCGCGCTGCTTTGTGAATACCGGCCGATGGTGATGTCATACAGCAGCGAAAACTTTGCACTTTCGCCTTTCGCCTCGAGCCGGACACCTGGATTATAAATCTGCAGGTTTGAGCTCTTTTGATTGGTGTTGGTCAAAAACAGGTTGCTGTCCCGGCCAAACGACAGATTGGCGTACGGAAATAGTTTGGTGCCGTCACCCAGTGGGAGGCCGCCTTGGTCGGATTGCGCGTGGGCAAAAGATACCAAGACTGCCGAGGACAATGTTGACAAAAAAAGTGTTTTGAACGAGCGATTAAAAGTGCGCATCATTTGAATTCTCCGTTATTTTGGTTAACGTTTTGATTATTAAGTAATTTTGAATGTGAGTGAATTTGCAAAGTATAACAAATCTTGGCTACACGAATGTGCATTTTCGCACAGTGTAGCGAATTTGCGACTGGTGTAGGTTGATAAAACCGCGCATGCCCATCCCATGACTCGGGTATGGTCACTTTGTCAGGCACACACACTTAAAAAAACACGACTTTTTTACGCCCACCCTTGATTGCCAACTG
>JANPNJ010000242.1:0-6256 GCA_031427395.1 Burkholderiales bacterium | reverse complement strand
AATCCATAACGCGGTTGTCAGCGCGCCGCCGCCTCGACAAACCGTCTGGCAACCTCGTCACATTGCGCACGATCGTGTTTGATGCTGGAAGCAGGATTGCGCGCCTGCCGCTGGCTGTGACTGTCGTAGAGCGTGATGGATAGCGGTGCATCGTCGAACTCGATATCATAGGAGCAGATCGTCGCGGCAGCTGGGTTGGCACCGAGTTCACTGCGGCGGCGGCGGGCATGGCCGGCACCGCGATGGGCGTGCAAGTCAAACGCAACATTTTGGTTGAGCAGAAAAATTTCAAATGATTTGGCATCAAACCCGACAATTTCCAGTTCGATGGCGCTGAACTCGTTGGCGGTGCCGTTGAGCACACCGCCGACCAGCCAGGGAGAAAAATCCCGCAGCCATAACATCGCCTCGATGGCCACGTCGCGCAATGCCGCCAGCACCACCGGTTGGTTGTCCGTGGCAAACAGCGTCTGGTATTCACGCAAGGCGGTTTCAATCTCGTGGTTGTCGGGCAGGGCATCGCGCTCGTTGCCGCGCAAGCCGAGTTTTTTGGCGGCTTTGAGTTTGGCCGCATGAAAATCATCCCGCCCCTCGGCGATGAATTGCGCGGCAAGTGCCGCCACACTTTGGCGCAGGGCGTGGCGCGCCTCGGCATGGCTCGCATCATGCGGTGGCGGGGCGGATAAGGCGGTGGACCGCCGGCGTGTCGAATGCGATGGCATAACGCGTCAAAAAATCTGGTTTTTCACTTCTTCCGACGGCTTGTTGGCTTCGCGCAATGCCGCCGGGCTGTTGCCGATATTGCCTGCGTTTTCGGCATAGACAAATTCGCTGAGAGCCGCACCGTCCCGGCCTTCGCCGCCAATGGCAACACTCACCACCCCTTCCGGCGGAACAAAGTCGTTTTCCTTGACCCCTTTCATCGAACGCGCCATGTAGTGCATCCAGATCGGCAATGCCGCCTGCCCGCCGGTCTCGTTGTTGCCCAAGTCGGCGGGGTTGTCAAAGCCGATCCACGCCACCGCAACCTGGGTAGAGCTGAATCCGGCAAACCACGCGTCAAAATGATCGTTGGTGGTGCCGGTTTTGCCGCCCAAATCATTGCGCCCCAGGCTCATGGCGCGCACCGCGGTGCCATAACGCACCACATCACGCATCATCGATATCATGATGAAGGCATTGCGCGGATCGATCACCCGTTCGGCGGTTTTGATGGCGGAATCGTCAGTGGTGGCGCGCTCGGGCAGGGCGGTGAACAAAACACTGCCCTTGTCATCGGTGATTTTGGATATGAAGTAGGGTTTGACGCGGAAGCCGCCGTTGACAAAAACGCTGTAGGCGCCGGCCATTTGCAGCGGTGTGGTCGAGCCCGCGCCCAGCGCCATGGTGAGATATGGCGGGTGTTGTTTGGCATCAAAACCAAAACGGGTGATGTAATCCTGTGAATATTGCGGGGTGATCGCCTGCAAAATGCGAATCGACACCATGTTTTTGGATTTGGCGAGTGCCTGCCGCAGGCGCATCGGTCCCTCGTATTTGCCGTCGTAATTTTTGGGTTCCCAAAGTTGCCCGCCGTGGCGGCCGGGGTCAAATACAATCGGCGCGTCATTGATGATGGTGGCGGGCGTGAAGCCTTTTTCCAGTGCGGCCGAATACACAAATGGTTTGAATGACGAGCCTGGCTGACGCAGTGCCTGGGTGACATGGTTGAATTTGTTGGCGATGAAATCAAAGCCGCCTGCCAGCGCCCGCACACTGCCGTCCAGGGGGTCGATGGCCACAAACCCGGCTTCCACCTTCGGCACCTGGGCGATCATCGGCTGGCCTTTTTCGTCCAAACCAACGCGGATGATCGAGCCACGCTTGAGTTTGTTTGGCCCGGCCTTTTCGGCCATGGCGCGTGCGGCAAATTTCAGCGCATCACCCGTCATCACCACAGTGTCGCTGCGTTTGGTCTGAACCACGACCTGTTTGGTGTCGATGTCAGTGATCACCGCAGGAATCAAATCACCAATGATTTCCCGCGCCGACAAGGCCTCGTCAATGGCGTCTTCCAGCTCTTCCCTGGCGGCCTTCGGGTCGGGCAAATTGACAAATCCTTCCGGCCCCCGGTAACCGTGGCGCCGGTCATATTCCAGCACGCCCTTGCGCAGGCCGCCCATGGCTGATTCCTGGTCGGCCCGGCGCACCGTGGTGTAAACGCGGATGCCGCTGACATAGGTCTTGTCGCCGTATTGTTCAAACACTTCCTGGCGCGCCATTTCAGCAACATGTTCGGCGTTGACCGGATACATGGTGCGATTGCGGTTGAACTTCAGCACTTCCGCCCTGGCGGCAGCCAATTTTGGCGCATCCAAAAAATTCAGCTCACCCATGCGGCGCAACACATATTGTTGGCGCAGGGTGGCGCGTTTGAGATTGTTGAACGGGTTGTACAAGGAGGGTGCTTTTGGCAGACCAGCCAACATGGCGGCTTCCGCCGCGCTGACCTGGCTGATGTCCTTGTTGTAATAAACCCGGCTTGCCGCCGCAAATCCGTGGGCGCGATTGCCCAAAAATATGTGATTCAGATAAATTTCAAAAATCTGATCCTTAGATAATTTAGCCTCAATTTTATAAGCGAGCAACCACTCCGACATTTTTCTGGTGGGGGTTTGTTCGTTGGTCAGGAAAAAATTCCGCGCGACTTGCTGGGTGATGGTGGATGCGCCACCTTTGATTTTTCCGGTGGCCAAAATCGCGCTGGCGGCTCGGGTTAGCCCAATGTAGTCCACGCCGCCATGTTGGTAAAAGCGCTCATCTTCGGCGGCCAATATGGCCTGCTTCATCACATCCGGGAAATCACCAACCTTCACAAATGAGCGCTTTTCCTCACCAAATTCGCCTATCAAATCCCCTTCAGCGGTATAAACCTTGAGGGGGAGCTTGGGACGATAATCGGTCACCGCTTCGATTGATGGCAGGTTGGGGTAGAGCAAGGCCAAGGTCAGCGCCACCACGCCAATTGCGGCCAAAAACAGCGATCCAAGCAATACAAGGGGATAAAACCACCAGCGATGCGCCATGGGTACTCAAATCTGAAATGTCGCCAAGCGTTTTGTTGGCGAAGTGATTATATCGGCTGGCATTTGGCCGGGTCGGGCTGATTGTGCTCAAAAGTGTCAACAATCAGGCAAAAGTGGAAGCCATGTCTATGTTGGAAATGGTGAAAAACATGCCCAAAACGGCATCAAAAGAGCGGGTTTTGAGACGCCCAAAATGTGCTTCAAATCAAAAAATTGCTTTACACGTCCGTTACTTGTTGCTAGGATTTAATGTAAATTGTATAAAGTCGTTTATTATGAAGCTGTTTTAATTCGCTGATTCCATGTTTGGTATGCCTTTTGGGGTCGATTGGTTCCAGCGAATTGCGCCGATTGATATACAAAAAAAGTTCCAGACAGACAGTTTTGCACAGGGGTCAAACCCACGTCCACTCGAAGGCTTAACCTTCCATGCTTAAAGAAAAACTGGCGGATCAGTTTGAATTCCTTCGGGCGAAAACCCCGCCATTGGTCGGGGTTGACATCAGCTCGTCCTTTATCAAGATGGTGGAGCTAGTCGATGTGGGCAAGGGGCTGTATCGGGTCGAGCGGTATGTGATCGAGCCTTTGCCGCGCGATACCGTCTCCGACGGCAACATTGCCAACATCGAAGCGGCGGGCGAAGTCATGAAACGCGCCCACAAACAGCTTGGCACCCGAATCAAGAACATCGCCATGGCGCTGCCTTCGGCGGCGGTGATCACCAAAAAAGTGTTGCTCAGTGCCAACCAGCGCGATGAGGACATGGAATTTCAGGTCCAGTCCGAAGCCAACCAATATATTCCGTTCAGCCTGGAAGAGGTCAATCTCGATTTTCAGGTGATTGGACCGGCACCCAACAGCGAAACCGAGGTTGAGGTTCTGATTGCCGCCTCGCGCAAGGAAAAAATCGAAGATCGCGTCGCCGTGGCCGAAGCCGCCGGTCTGAAAACAATTGTGATGGATGTTGAATCCTATGCCGCACTCGCGGCCTTTGACATGATCAAAGGCAATGCCACCGGCATCCAGGACAAAGACACCACGGCGATCATCGATGTGGGTGCGCAGACCACACGGGTCACCGTGATGTCCGAGGACCAACAGGTTTATTCCCGCGAACAGCAGCTTGGCGGACAGCAATTGACCCAGGATATTTCACGCCAGTTCGGCATGCCGGTCGAAGAAGCCGAAGTCGCCAAAAAAACCGGCGGACTGCCGGAAAATTACGGGCCGGATGTGCTGCAACCCTTCAACGAAAAAATTGTGCTGGAAATTTCGCGGGCGCTCCAGTTCTTTTTTACCTCCACCCAGTTCAACAAGGTTGACCACATCGTACTTTGCGGCGGCTGTGCCATGCTCGAAGGCCTGGAAGATCTGGTGGCCCAGCGCACCCAGGTGCATACCGTGGTGGCCAACCCTTTCGCCAACATGGCGTTGTCGCCAAAAATCAAGCCGCGCCAGTTGACTGTCGATGCCCCTGCACTGATGGTTGCCTGTGGCCTCGCGATGAGGAGGTTTGACCCTTCATGATTCGCGTAAACCTCCTCCCCCACCGTGAAGCGCGGCGCAAGGCGCGCCAACAACAATTTGCGGTCCTGGCTGGCATCTCGGCGGTGTTGGCGCTGGCCATTGCCGGGCTGCTCTGGACCGTCTTCAACGCCCAGGTGGACAACCAGAAGGGGCGCAACAAATATTTGACCGACGAGATCGCCAAACTCGACAAACAAATCGAGGACATCCGCAAGATTCGTGAAGAAACCGCGTCGTTGCTGGCCAAGAAACAGGTGGTCGAAGGCTTGCAGCTCAATCGCTCCGAGCCGGTTCAGTTGCTTGACCAAATGCTGCGCCAGTTGCCCGAAGGGCTGTATTTAAAGTCGATCCGCCAAACCGGCACAAAAATCAATGTGACCGGCTACACCCAATCACAGGCCCGTGTTTCCGCGTTCATGCGCAATATCGAGGCGTCCCCCTTCCTGGAAAACCCCAATCTGATTGAAATCAAGGCGGTGATGGTCAACCAGGTGCGCGCCAACGAATTCAATCTGGATTTCTTCGTCAAACGTGCCAAGGCCGATGGTGCCAAGGCAGGGCCGGCCGCAAAAGCCGCACCCGGCGCGGCGGCGAAACCGGCGGAGAAAAAGCCATGAACGCCCTGAATAAATGGCTCGAAGACCTCAAACAACTCGACCCGAAAAATCCGGGCAATTGGCCGTGGCTGTTCAAAATCGGCGCGTTTTTGCTGATCTTCCTGGGCATTTTTGTCGCCGCCTGGTTTTTGGTGTTTGATGCCCAGCAGACGGAGTTGGCCAAGGATGAGAAAAAAGAAACCGATCTGAAATCCACATTTCTGGAAAAGAAAAAGCTGGCGGTCAATCTGGAGGCCTATCAGCAGCAGCGCGCCGACATTGAGCAATCGTTTGGCGCGTTGTTGAAACAATTGCCGACCAAATCAGAGATCGAGGCGTTGATCATCGACATCAACACCGCCGGTCTTGGGCGGGGGTTGCAGTTTGAGCTGTTCAAACCGGCGCAAAACGAGGTGTTTACCGAGTTCTATGCCGAAAAGCCGGTTGATCTCAAGGTGACAGGCAATTATCACGACTTGGGCGCGTTTGCCAGCGACGTGTCCAAGTTGCCGCGCATTGTCTTGCTGAATGATTTGAAAATAGACAACGTGAAGGATGGGTTGTTGAGCATGGAGGCCAAGGCCAAAACCTATCGATACCTTGATCCCGAGGAAATTGCATCGCAGCGCAAATCCACTGCAGGTGCAAAAGCGGGTGCGCCTGCCAAGCCGGGAGGCAAATAATGAGCCACCGCCCGCTGTTGAAATTTGTCCTGTTGTTGCTGCCGATGCTATCCATGGCCATGTTGGCGGGTTGCGGCGAGGGGTTTTCTGATTTGCGGACCTTTGTCAAGGAATCGGAAAAAAGTGCGCCCCGCAAAATCGACGCGCTTCCCCCGGTGAAGCCATTCACGCCGTTTGCCTATGACGGCTTTGACCTGCCTGATCCATTCAAGCCGCGCAAATTGGCCATCAAACTGGACAACGCCGGAGCCAATGCGCCCGACATGGTGCGCCGAAAAGAGCCGCTGGAAGTGTTTTCTCTCGAGCAGTTGAAATTTGTCGGCACACTGACCCAGGCAGGCACGACCTTTGCCCTGGTGCGCGCGGAAAAAACCGTCTATCGCGT
>JANPNJ010000241.1:0-9684 GCA_031427395.1 Burkholderiales bacterium | reverse complement strand
GCCTCGCAGACCGCGGCCACACCGGGCGTGTAGGCCAGTGCCAAATCGCGTTGGGTGGCGAGCGGCTTGGTTGGGGCGATTTCAATTTTTCCCGGCTGCGGGTAGCGATGGTAATCGAGTGCGCTTTTGGTCAATTCGTCTGGCGTGGACATGGGTTTTCTCCTGCGTGGAGTCTAACATGCGGGGGGGTATTTTTTGACCGCCGATAGCCGCCGATAAAACCCAGACAAGCTTTTATCGGCGGCTATCGGCGTCCATCGGCGGTTCCAAAACGCGACATCGAAAAAAACACCATTTCGCCCTATCATGTGCCAAATCCTCCCGCCACCCTGAACAAGTGCCCGCCCCGATGACCCACGCCGCCACCGATCTGAGCATAGCGAAGCCGACCCAAAACCAGTTTCAACTGTTGCGTGAGCGCCGCTTCGCGCCATTTTTCTGGACGCAATTTTTGGGCGCGGGCAATGACAACATTTTCAAATTCGCCTTTACCATCCTCGCCACATACCACGCCGCCACGTGGGGCAATCTCGACGCCAAAATCGCCGGGCCTTTGATCGGCGGCTTGTTCATCCTGCCGTTTGTGTTGTTCTCGGCGACCGCCGGGCAGTTGGCCGACAAATACGACAAGGCGATGCTGACGCGGCAGGTGAAAAATCTTGAAATCATTTTTATGCTTGTCATCGGTGCCGGATTTTTGCTGCACATGGCCTCGCTCTTGTTTGTCGGGGTGTTTCTGATGGGCTGCCATTCCACGCTGTTTGGCCCGGTGAAGTTCGCCTACCTGCCGCAAAACCTGCACGACAGCGAGCTCACCGGCGGCAACGGCCTGATCGAAATGGGCACCTTCACGGCCATCCTGCTGGGCAGCATGGCGGGCGGATTTTTGGTGAAGCAGGGGGACAGCGGCGTGATGTGGGTGGCGGCGGTGTCGATGGCAGTGGCGCTGCTGGGTCGGGTGGTGGCGGGCTTCATTCCTGTCTCGCCGCCACCCGCGCCGGATTTGAAAATGAACTGGAATCCGCTCACAGAAACATGGGCGAATCTCAAAATCGCGCATAAAAATCCGGCGGTATTCCATTCGCTGATCGGCAATTCCTGGTTCTGGTTCATGGGCTCGATTTTCCTGACCTCGCTCACCGGTTTTGCCAAGGAGATTCTGGGTGGCGACGAAATGGTGGTGCTGCTGCTGATGGGGTTGTTCACCATGGGCATCGGCATCGGCTGTGTGCTTTGCGAAAAAATGTCCGGGCACAAAATCGAAATCGGCCTGGTGCCCTTTGGCGCCATCGGCATGACCATTTTTTCTGTCGATTTGTATTTCGCATCAAATGGCATGGCGGCTTCGGGAGCGCTGGTTGGCGTCGAAGCATTTATCGGGCAATGGGCAAATACACGGGTGATGGCGGATTTGTTTTTTCTGGCGATGTTCGCCGGATTTTTTTCTGTGCCGCTGTACGCGATGATGCAGGCGCGCGCCGAGCCGCAGTACCGCGCCCGCATCATCGCTGCCAACAATATTCTCAATGCTTTGTTCATGGTCATCGCCGCAATGCTGGCGGCAGTGTTGTTGAACGCGGGGCTGTCGCTGCCGCAGTTGTATTTGGTGGTCGGCATCATGAATGCGATGGTGGCGCTGTACATTTTTGGCCTGGTTCCGGAATTTTTCATGCGTTTTTTGGTGTGGATGCTGATCCATACCATGTACCGGGTCAAGCTCGAAGGTGAGTCACACATTGCCGATGAAGGTGCCTGCGTGCTGGTGTGCAACCATGTGAGTTTTGTTGACGCGCTGGTGATCGCCGGTTGTGTGCGCCGTCCGATACGGTTTGTGATGGATCACCGCATATTCAAAATCCCGGTGCTGAGTTTTGTGTTCCGCACCGCCGGTGCGATTCCGATTGCGTCAGCAAAAGAAGACCCGGCGATGCTCGAGCGTGCCTACGAACGCATCGACGAATATCTTCAGGCGGGTGAAGTGGTGTGCATTTTTCCGGAAGGGCGCATCACCGACAACGGTGACATGTATCCGTTCAAGCAGGGCATCATGCGCATCATTGAAAAAACCCCGGTGCCGGTGGTGCCCACGGCCTTGCGGGGATTATGGGGCAGCTTTTTTTCCCGTTGGGGCGGCACGGCGATGCGTTATCCGCGCGGATTTTTTTCCAGGATTGCGTTGGTGATTGATGCGCCGTGGCCGGCAAATAGGGTGACAGCGGAAGCGCTGCAGGCGCAGGTGGCGCAACTGCGCGGAGACTGGAAATAGACTGGCGTGACAACCATGGAAAAAATGTCAACCACAGCCGGCACCGTGTTCAAAATCGCCCACGAGCTGTGGGAATTCGAGGCGATACACCGGCTTAATTACCGCACGTTTGTGGAAGAAATTCCGCAGCACCCGGCGAATGCGGATGCGCGCCTGGTTGACCGTTTTCACGCCGAAAATACCTATTGCATTTGTGTGCGTGACATGCGGCTGCTGGCGATGGTATGCATGCGCAGTGCGCGGCCGTTTTCGCTTGATCAAAAAATTGCCGACATCGAACGCCTCCTGCCCGCCGGCAAATCCCTGTGTGAAATCCGTTTGCTGGCGGTGGAGCCGGCGTTCCGGCATAGCCGCACCACGCTCGAATTATTCCGTTTCCTGGCGCAATACGCGCAGGCCAAGGGTTTCGATCTGGGCATCATGTCGGGTACCACGCGCCAGACCAAATTGTACGGGCGTATCGGCTTTGTGCCATTCGGGCCGCGGGTGGGGCAGGGTGAGGCCGTCTTTCAGCCGATGTATCTGTCGCTCGATACTTTCGCCGCCAAAACATTGCCGTTGCTGAAATTGGCACCGGCTGTTGATGCCCCCGCCATTTTTCTGCCGGGCCCGGTGGCCGTTTCCGACGCGGTCAGACGGGCGATGCAGGGTGCCCCGGTTTCGCACCGCGGCCATGTCTTTGCCGAATCCATGCGGCAGGTCAAGCGCGCACTGTGTGCGCTGACCGATGCGCGCCATGTCGATGTGCTGCTGGGTTCGGGCACCCTCGCCAATGACATGATCGCCGCGCAACTTAAGCGCGAAAACCGGCCGGGCATGGTGTTCTGCAACGGCGAATTTGGCGCGCGCCTGCTCGACCACGCGCGCCGCCAGCATTTGACATTTCAGACGCATTCGATCGGCTGGGGCAAATCGTTTGACACGCAACAAATTATCGGTGTGTTGGATGCCAACCCCGGTGTGCAATGGCTGTGGATGACACATTGCGAGACCTCAACAGGTGTGTTGAATGATGTTGCGGCAATCAACGCAATATGCCTCGCGCGCAACATTGCGCTGTGCCTGGACTGCATCAGCTCCATCGGCGTTGTCCCGGTCGGGTTGACGCATGTTTACCTGGCCTCGGGTGCAAGCGGCAAAGGCCTCGCGTCCTATCCGGGCTTGTCGATGGTGTTGCGCAACCACGACATCGCGCCGACACTGGCCGGGGCAGCCGATGCCTTGCCGCGTTATCTGGACATCGGACTGTATGCCAACGACACGTCCCCGTTTACCCATTCATCAAATCTGCTGCAGGCGCTGGGCGCGGCGCTTGACGGCGCGCAATGGCAACAAAAATTTCATCAACTGGCGAGGGACGGCGCGGCGCTGCGGGTGGCGCTGCGCCAGTTGGGCCATAGTCTGGTTGCCGACGACACACGGCATTCGCCGGCCGTGGTGACACTCGCGCTGGCGGAGACGACATCGAGCGTGGCAGTGGGGGAGGCGCTGGAGAGACGTGGTTTTTTTCTGAGCTACCGCAGCGGTTATTTGCGGCACCGCAACTGGCTGCAAATTTGTCTCATGGGGTGGTACTCGCCGTCGCAACTGCTCGCCTTGCCGGGCAAGCTGGACGAGGCTGTGCGCATGTCGGGTACAGTGGCGCATGAAAAATTGGCATTTCAGAAACAGCGGTTGACCGATCGTTAGCAAAACACCAGCAGGCACGCGCGTTTTCACGGTAAAATGGCTGAAAACGCTCTCCATTAAACGACTTTGTTTATTTATTTCACGCCGCTGGCTGCCGATCAATAACAACACAAAGGAGACAATATGTGGTTTCTCGGCCTGGTGCTCGGGATGATCCTCGGCGGGATTGCCGGCGGCGGCGGCGGCGCGGCTGCCGGGGCGTTTTTCGGCGCCATCGGTGGGTGGATCTTGGGAAAATCCATGGGCAGCGCCAATCGGCCGGCGGTTGATCCAACAATCGATGCGCGGCTGAACAGCTTGCAACAGGCGGTGGAGGATATTCACTGGCGGTTGCAGCGCATCGAGCAGGAGCGTGGTTTGACAGGCTCGCCGATGCAGGCGGTCGCGGCCACGGCGGATGCGCCGGATGCCCCCGTCACCGACACCACCAACGCAGCCATCGCCGAGTCCAACACCACAGCCGAAGAAATTGTTGCGGGCCCCTCCGCGCTGCCGCCACCCAACAAGGCACCTGCCGCGCCCAATGCGATCCAGGCATGGCTGGGTGGCGGCAACACCATTGTGCGTGTTGGTGTCCTGATTCTGTTTATTGGCGTTGCCTTTTTGGTGAAATACGCGGCCGAGCACGCCATGTTTCCGCTGGAGTTGCGGCTGGCGGCGGTGGCGGCGGGCGCGGTTGCCCTGCTGGTGGTGGGCTGGCGCCTGCGCTCGCAGCCCGGGCGCGCCGGTTATGCGCTGACTTTGCAGGGCGCGGGCATCGCCATTTTGTATCTCACCGTGTTTGCCGCGTTGCGGTTGTACGGGCTGATTCCGGCGGCGCTGGCTTTTCCGCTGCTGGTCGGCATCGCTGCTTGTTCGGCGTTGTTGGCGATTCGGCAAGACGCGCTGGTGCTGGCGGTGGTGGGGGCGGCGGGCGGCTTTCTTGCGCCGATTCTGGCGTCGGCCGGCGGCGGCAGCCACGTCACGCTGTTCAGTTATTACGCGGTGTTGAATGCCGGCATTTTTTATGTGGCCGCCCACAAGGCGTGGCGTCCGCTGAATCTGGTTGGCTTTGGTTTTACCTTTGTCATCGGCCTGCTGTGGGGCGCAAAATATTACCAGCCGGAATTTTTTTCCACCACCGCGCTGTTTCTCGTTTTGTTTTTTGTCGCCTACGTCGCCATCGCGGTCATGTACGCGTTCAAACAAGCGCCCAGGCTCACCCACTATGTCGATGGCACCTTGATTTTCGGCGTGCCGATTGTTGGTTTTGGCCTGCAGGCCGGGTTGGTGAAGGATTTTGAATACGGCCTCGCTTTTTCGAGCCTGGCGCTGGCGGGGTTTTATCTGTTGCTCGCCACCTGGCTCCATCGCAAAATGCAGCCGCAACTCAAGCTGCTGATTGAGAGCTTCCTGGCGCTCGGCGTGATTTTTGCCACACTCACGATCCCGTTGGCGCTGGATGCGCGCTGGACTTCCGCCGCATGGGCGCTGGAAGGTGCCGCCGTGTTCTGGGTCGGTGTGCGGCAGGATCGCCGGTTGGCGCGGGCCTTTGGCTTGTTGTTGCAACTGCTGGCGGGGGCGGCGTTTTTAAACGGCTGGCAATATCGCATTGATGATTACCTGTTGGTGAATCGCCAAAGCATCGGCGCGCTGTTGCTCACCGGCAGCGCGTGGTTCCTGAACCGGCTCATCTCGCGCCACCGCGAAACGGTGACGCAAATTGAACGCGGCATTTCACCTGTGTTGTTTGTGTGGGGTCTGGCGTGGTGGTTGGCGGCGGGTTTTGGCGAGATCAATCATTTTGTGGCGGGCAACAACGTGCCGGCCGTCGCCCTCCTGTTTATCACCGCAACGGTGGTGATATTGGGCATCATGCATCGGCACCTCGATTGGCGCGAAGCGGCGTGGCCGCAGCGGGCGTTGTTGCCGGCGCTGATTGTCATGCTGTTTTTCACGCTCACACAGCACCGCCACTTGTTTGCGCACGGCGGCTGGGTCGCCTGGCCGTTGGCGCTGCTTGCACATTTTTGGCTGTTGAAGGCGCTGGAGCCAAACGAGCCTGCCCTGCGCCGCTATTTTGCCGGGCTGCATTGCGCATCGCTGCTGCTGCTGGCGGCCATCGGTGCGATTGAAATTCACTGGCTCACCGGCGAATGGGATTTGCAGAAGAGCGCCTGGTCGGTGGCGGCGGCGATGCTGGTGCCGGGGCTGCTTGCGTTCTGGGTCTCGACCAAACACGCGCAGAACGTGTGGCCGGTGCGCGAGTTTCCACAGTCATACTGGCTGCACGCGGGAGTGCCGCTCATCATCGCGCTTGGCCTGTGGAGTCTCTATGCCAATTTCACCCACAACGGCCAGGCCGCGCCGTTGCCGTATTTGCCGCTGCTGAACGCGCTCGACCTGGCGCATGTTTTGGTGCTGCTGACATTGGCCACTTGGTGGCGTCGTGTGTCGGTGTTGCCCGATATGCAGGCAAACCGGCTGTTGTTTTATGTCATCGCCGCAGCACTTAGTTTCATTTGGCTCAACGCCATCCTGCTGCGCACGCTGCACCATTGGGCGGATGTGCCATACCGGCTCGAGCCGATGCTGCGTTCGCTGCTGGTGCAGGCGTCATTGTCGATTTTCTGGACGCTGCTGTCGTTGGCCATGATGTTGTTTGCGGCACGCCAGGCACGGCGCGGCGTGTGGATGAGCGGGGCGGCATTGATGGCGGTGGTGGTCGGCAAATTGCTGCTGGTTGATTTGTCACATCTGTCCGGTGTCGAACGCATTGTTTCGTTTATTGGTGTGGGCGTGTTGATGCTGGTGGTGGGTTATGTCGCGCCGGTGCCGCCGGCGGCCGGTCACGTTGCCAGGGAGCCGACATGAAGCATTTATTTTTTGCCGCTGCAATATTGTTGCTGTTGAATGCGCAGACGGTGGCGGCGGACGACAAGGCACCAACTGATGCCCCGCGCGACTACGCCAACAGACTCACCATCGACACCAACAATGCGGTAACGTCGCAAGGCCTGGCGCGCCTCAGGCTGCCGCTTGACGTTTATCGTGGTGTGGCCACGGCCAATTTGCGCGACCTGCGTGTTTTTAATGCCAGCGGCGAACGCGTGCCTTTTGCCTTGACCAGCGAGCCGGATCGCAGCCTGGATACGCGCACATTGTCGGCGTTGCCGATTTTTCCCGTCACGCAGGAGGTGGCCGGGCGGACCGGCAACACCGCGCTGACGGTCAAGCTGCAAACTGACGGTACCCTGGTGATGCTCAGCACGTCCCGGCAAGCCGCTGCCAGGCGCAACACGAGCGCTTATCTGGTTGATGCCAGCCGCCACCAGACAGCCATCAGCGCGCTGCATTTTGCCTGGCAAAAAAATGCGCATTCACAAACCGGGCGCGTCACGATTGAAGCCAGCGCAGACCTGAAAAATTGGCGCACGTTGGCGCGTGATGCGCCGTTGATCGACATGGCTTTCAACGGCGAACAACTCACGCAAACAAAAGTGGATGTGGCGGTGACCGATCCGGCGGCGGACAAATATTTGCGCCTGACCTGGGCGGGCGTGCCGTTCACGCTCACCAAACTCGAAGCCGAACATATTTTGAACGCCACCGAACGCCACACCGAGTCCATCCGCGTCAATGGCGCGGCCGGCAAAAACGCCGGTGAATACACGTTTGATCTGGCGGCACGCCTGCCCATTGAGCGGGTGCGGCTGCTGTTGCCCGAGGCCAATACCCTCGCGCCGGCGCAACTGTCCGTCGAAATACGCTCGGTTGAGCGAAAGTCCGGCGGCGGGATGGAAAATGTCATGCGCTGGCAGCCTGTGGCCAACGCGACTTTTTATCGCCTCAACCGGGATGGTGTTGAAATGGTGTCGCCGCCTGTTGCGGTGGCAAACACCGTTGGCGCGCAACGCTGGCAGGCAAAAATTGACGCACGCGGTGGCGGCATCGGCGGCAACATGCCGACCCTCGAAGCCATTTGGCAGCCGCAGCAGTTGGTATTCGCCATACGCGGCAATCCACCCTTCACGCTGGCCTTCGGCCGCATTGATGCCAAACCCGCCGATTTTCCAATCAGCCATCTCATGCCCGGTTATCAGGCGCGTGACGAATTCAGGCTGCCGCTGGTGGGGCTGCAAACGGTCAATGACGGGCAGGTGATCGCGCCGCCCGCAGCCTCCGGCGACAGGGACTGGGACTGGAAAAAAATCGCGCTGTGGGCGGTGCTGATTGTCGGTGTGGCGTTGATGGCGTGGATGGCGGTGCGGCTGGGGCGGGATGTGGGGCAGGGCGGGCAGATGCCAAAGCGTTGACTGCCCGTTCAGGAGGAAAAACCGAATTTATTGTGAACCACTAAAACAGCCAGAGCCAAGATGACCAAACCCAACCACCCCCACGAGCCCATCCGCGACGCAAACAATCCGCCCGACCCCGCCCGCCGCGACTGGCTCTCGTCGGCCTGCATTGCCTGCATCGCCACCGGTGCCTTGTTTCAATCCGGCGATGCCAGCGCGTTGCGCCTCGACGGGGACGCCAACCTGTTCAACCCGTGCAAGCAACCCTTGCCGGCGCATATTGCCAAACATGAATTGATTGCCCGCGCCTGGGACGGGCTCGATGCATCGCTGGTGTGGGACAGCCACGCGCACCTGCTCGGGGTCGGTGACGGTGGCAGCGGTTGCTGGATCAATCCACGCATGCGTTCGTTGTTGTCGCCAAAACTGTATTTGCAAAAAATGTTTTTCCTCAATGGCGCCTGTGTCGGCAATGCCAGCGAACAAGCCAAATCGGTTGACGCCGATTATGTGACGCGCATGAAACAACTGATGGATGAGATGCCCATTGGTGTGAAGGCCATGTTGTTCGCCTTTGACCACACCTACCACGCCGACGGCAAAATCGATCTCGACAAGTCGGCGTTTCATGTGCCAAACCAATATGCGGCCGGTGTGGCGGCGCAAAACAGCCAGCGGTTTTGTTTTGTCGGCTCGCTGCATCCGCACAGCGTACCCGCCGAAAAAATGGATGCCGCCATTGCCAAATTGGTTGCCGACGGCGCGGTGGCCATCAAGTGGCTGCCGGGGGCGATGGGCATCGACCCGGCATCGCCCAGGTGTGATGCAATGTACGCGGCACTGAAAAAATACCATCTGCCGCTGATTACCCACGCCGGCGAGGAACGCGCGGTCGAGGGCGCGCACCAGCAGCACTTCGGCAATCCGCTGCGCCTGCGCCGCCCGCTCGACATGGGGGTCAAGGTGGTGATCGCGCATTGCGCCAGCATGGGACAGGATGTCGATCTGGACAAAGGGCGGGACGGCAAACCGGTGACCAGCTTTTCGCTGTTTGTGCGCCTGATGAACGAGCAGCGTTATGAGTCCAATCTGTTCGCCGATATTTCGGCGGTGCCGCAAACCAACCGCTCGGCGGCATTGGCGCATATTGTCGAGCGCGACGATTGGTCACACCGGCTGGTGAATGGGTCGGACTATCCGCTGCCCGGCGTGATGCCACTCATTTCGGTCGATGCACTGGTCGAGCGCGGCTGGCTGGGCAAGAGCGAAGGCACGCTGATCAAATCCATCCGCGAATACAATCCGCTCTTGTTTGATTTTGTGTTGAAGCGCACCCTCAACATCAACGGCAAGCGCCTCGCCAACCGCATTTTTGAATCGGCGCGGGTGTTCCGGCGTTAGCCTTTGTCTTGCGTGCTACACTCAAAAAAAACATCACTTCGGCAAAAAATC
>JANPNJ010000240.1:0-9916 GCA_031427395.1 Burkholderiales bacterium | reverse complement strand
TCCGCGCCTTCCTCGGTTTCGCCGAGTTCTTTTTGGATCGCCTTGACCTGCTCGTTGAGGTAATACTCGCGCTGGGATTTTTCCATCTGGCGCTTGACGCGGCCGCGAATGCGTTTTTCGACCTGCAAAATATCGATTTCGGTTTCCAGCAGACCGAGCAGTTGCTCCAGCCGCAGGGGCACATCAAAATTTTCGAGTATCTGCTGCTTTTGTTCGAGCTTCAGCGGCAGGTGCGCGGCGATGGTGTCCGACAGGCGGCTGGCGCTTTCGATGCCGGCCAATGAGGTCAGCACCTCGGCCGGGATTTTTTTGTTGAGCTTGACGTATTGGTCAAACTGGCCAAACAGGCTGCGGCGCATGGCCTCGATTTCGTTGTTGTCGGCCTCGGCCTGCAGGATCGGGGTGATGTCGGCTTCGTAGTTTTCCTTGATGGCCAGCACATGGTTGATGCGCGCGCGGTGGATGCCCTCGACCAGTACCTTGACGGTGCCGTCCGGCAGTTTCAGCATCTGCAATATGGACGCGACCGAACCGACATCGTACAAATCCTTCGGTGTCGGATCATCGTTGGCGGCCGATTTTTGCGCCACCAGCACCACGTTTTTGCCTTCTTCCATCGCCGCTTCCAGCGCCTTGATGGAGCGCGGACGGCCGACAAACAACGGAATCACCATATGCGGAAAGACCACCACATCACGGAGCGGCAACAGTGGCAGTATTTGTGGTTCGTATTCGCTGGAGGTCATGGGGTGTGGTGTGGAAAATATAGACTGATGGCAAAACAATCGCCACCGCACTTGTATGCAGTTGAACACGGATAAAACCGCGCCTGGTTGCCTGTGTTCATCCGTGTTTTCGGCTGTGTGGGCGGCAAACTGAAGTCATGGGCAAGACCAAGAGTGGGGATGACACCGAAAAATGCAAGGTCGCGCGCCCAATGTGTCAGGAATCCGCTCCGACTGCCTTGGGCTGATCCGAGTACATCAACAGCGGCTTGTGGTCACCGGTGATGGCGCCCTCGTCAACCACGACCTTCTCGACATTGCTCAACGACGGCAAATCGAACATCACATCCAGCAATGCCTGCTCAATGATGGAACGCAATCCGCGCGCGCCGGTTTTGCGCTCCAGCGCGCGCTTGGAGATGGCGGCCAAAGCGGTCTCGCGGAATTCGAGGGAAACCCCTTCCATGGCAAACAATTTTTCGTATTGCTTGGTCAGGGCGTTTTTGGGCTCGGTCAGAATGCGCACCAGTGCCTTGACGTCCAATTCTTCCAGGGTCGCCACCACCGGCAGGCGACCGACGAATTCGGGAATCAGGCCGTATTTGATCAAGTCTTCGGGCTCGACATCGCGCAGCAATTGGTTGGTCGCCTGGCGGTCACTCTCGCTGCGAATATCGGCACCAAAGCCGATGCCGACCTTGTCGGTGCGGTTTTGCACGACTTTTTCCAGTCCGCTGAACGCCCCGCCGCAAATGAACAGAATATTGGTGGTGTCGAGCTGGACAAACTCCTGGTTGGGGTGTTTGCGCCCACCCTGCGGCGGCACTGAGGCGATGGTGCCCTCGATCAATTTCAGCAGCGCCTGCTGCACGCCTTCGCCCGACACATCACGGGTGATCGACGGGTTGTCGGATTTACGGGAAATTTTGTCGATTTCGTCAATGTAAACAATGCCGCGCTGGGCTTTCTCGACATCGTAATCGCATTTTTGCAGAAGCTTCTGAATGATGTTTTCGACATCCTCGCCGACATAACCGGCTTCGGTGAGGGTGGTGGCGTCGGCAATCACAAACGGCACATTCAGCAGTCGTGCCAGCGTTTGCGCCAGCAGTGTCTTGCCGGAGCCGGTCGGGCCGATCAGCAGAATATTGGACTTGGCGAGCTCAACCTCGGCATCCTTGGGGTTGTTCTTCAACCGCTTGTAGTGGTTGTACACCGCAACCGAGAGGATTTTTTTTGCCTGCAACTGGTCGATGACATATTCATCGAGAATGTTGCAAATCTCATGCGGCGTGGGCAGCTCGTGCCTGGCAGACTTGGTGTTGGGATTGACCTGCGCCTCTTCACGAATAATATCGTTGCACAGATCGATGCATTCATCGCAGATAAAGACCGACGGCCCGGCAATGAGCTTCCGCACCTCGTGCTGGCTCTTGCCGCAGAAGGAACAGTACAATAATTTTTCGCCGGATTTTTCTGACATGCCGCGCCCTTATCCGTCACTCAACAAAAACTGACCTGCCCTCATGCTTGCGGGCGGTTTTCCAGAATGCGGTCGATGATACCGTATTTTAGTGCCTCTTCAGCGGACAGGAAATTGTCACGGTCGGTATCCCGCTCGACTGTGGCAATGGGCTGGCCGGTGTGTTGGGACATGAGCTCGTTGAGCCGCTGCTTGAGGAAAAGCGTTTCCTTGGCATGGATCGCGATATCCGAAGCCTGGCCGCGAAAACCGCCGGACACCTGGTGGATCATCACCCGTGAATTGGGCAGGCACAGGCGCTTGTCTTTGGCGCCCGCCGCCAGCAGGAATGCCCCCATGCTGGCCGCAAAGCCGGTGCACATGGTGGACACATCGGGGCGGATGAACTGCATGGTGTCGTAGATTGCCAGACCGGCGGTGACCGAGCCACCCGGCGAATTGATGTACAGCGAAATATCCTTGTCGGGATTTTCACTTTCCAGGAACAACAACTGCGCGACAATCAGATTGGCGGTGGCGTCGTTGACTTCGCCCACCAGAAAAATCACCCGCTCCTTGAGCAGCCTGGAATAAATGTCATACGCGCGCTCGCCCCGGCCGGATTGCTCGATCACCATGGGGATGTAGCCCAGACCTTCGGTGCCGCCACCGCTGACCGGCGCCATGCCGGTCATGTCATAGGCGCGGGACTGGAAATCGTAAAAACTTTTCATGGTTGCTCCGGGTGTGGTTGCTGCATGTGGTTGCGTACCAGTGTTTGCGTAACCGTGGCTGCTACCGTTTGATGTCCATCAGTTCGTCAAATGATTGCACGGAGGTTGTCTCCGCCATTTGTTTGCCTGCCCATTCAACCACATTATCCTCAAGCACCATGGCTTCGACCTCCGCCAGGCGCTGGCGGTCACTGTAATACCAACGCACCATTTCGGCCGGATGCTCAAAACTTTCGGCGTGTTCCTCGACCATGGCGCGCACCTGCTCAGGCTGCGCGCGAAGATCATTTTGTTTCACCACTTCGCCCAGGATCAAGCCGAGTTTCACCCGCTTTTCAGCGCGCTCCACAAACAATTCGGCCGGCAACTGCATTCCCTGGGCGGTCATGCCGCGCGCCTGCAAATCCTTCACCGCCTGCTCCTGCAATCGGCTGATTTCGTTTTCAACCAATGCGCGTGGCAATGACAATTCACTGACTTCGGCCAGCGCATCCATGACCTGGTCCTTGATTTTGGACTGCAAACGCTTTTTCAATTCCCGCCCGAGATTGGCCTTGATTTCGGCGCGCATGGTATCGACATTGCCGTCGGCCACACCCAGGGTCTTGGCGAATTCCTCACCAATTTCAGGCAATTTTGGCGCATTGACGACCTTGACAGTCACGGAAAATTGCACGGTTTTACCCGCCAATTCCGGCTGGTAGTCCGGGGGAAAAGTCAGATCAAAGGTCTTGGCCTCCGCACCTTTCATGCCGATCAGAGCGGCCTCAAAATCCGGCAGCATGCGGCCTTCGCCCAGCACCACACCAAAATTTTCGGCATCCCCGCCTTTGAACGGCACGCCATCCAGCGTACCGACAAAATCCACCACCAAAAAATCACCCGTCACAGCGGCACGGTCGGCCTTGTCATAGGTGGCCCGCTGCTTTTGCAGGGTGTGGAGGGTGCGATCCACATCGGCATCGGTGACTGTCACATCGGGGCGCACCAGCGGCTTGCCCTTGAGCGTGCCGACTTTGACTTCGGGATAAATTTCGAAGGTGG
Organism: Burkholderiales bacterium; assembly: GCA_031427395.1. Taxonomy (GTDB): domain Bacteria; phylum Pseudomonadota; class Gammaproteobacteria; order Burkholderiales; family Usitatibacteraceae; genus UKL13-2. The sequence continues at coordinate 5,951 of JANPNJ010000240.1, read as the reverse complement.
CGGTGAATTCAAATTTGTCCGCCGAGTCGCCGGAGTTGGTTGGCGCGAAACGTGGGTAGCCGGCAATGTGCAATTGCTGTTTTTGCACTTCATCGGCAAAAGACTTTTGCACCACATCCGACATCACTTCCTGGCGCACCTGGAAGCCATATTGATTGGCGACAATGTTGAAAGGCACCTTGCCCGGACGAAAACCGGACATTTTCGCGGTGCGGGCGATGCGCTTCAGGCGCGAGGTGATTTCCGACTCGATGTCGGTGGCCGGCAGCGACAGATGAATGTTGCGTTCCAGCTTGTTTGCCGCCTGGGAGGTCTCAACTTGCATAATGCGTTCCTGTATTCCTGAAAAATTGCCGACAGACATGACAACACCAGCCATCAACGCAGCCGCCGTCATCAAGACTAAAAATGGTGCGAGTGGAGGGACTCGAACCCACACACCTTGCGGCGCTGGAACCTAAATCCAGTGCGTCTACCAATTCCGCCACACTCGCACGCACCCACAGTCGCGGGTAGCCGCAAATTATAACCGATAGCCGCTGGTTTTCAGCCGGGGCACACGCAATTGGCCGCCATCCCTGCCTATAATTCGCTGTTTCCCCCAGCACTGCTGAAGCCGCATTTTCACACTGCCTCCCCCCGCCCCGTGCCCGTCGATCATTACGAAAATTTTCCGGTTGCCTCGTTGCTGCTGCCCAAACATTTGCGGCGGCCGATCGAGCTGATTTACGCCTTCGCCCGCAGCGCCGATGATTTTGCCGACGAGGGTGAGGCGCCGCCCGCGGAACGCCTGGCGAAACTCAACCAATACACCGAAGAGCTTGTCCGCATCGAACAAGGACATCCCACTGCCTCCACCCTGTTCACGGCGCTGGGCGCGGTGATTCGCCAATACAAGCTGCCGATCGGGCTGTTGCATGATCTGCTCGATGCGTTCAAACAGGATGTGACCCAAACCGGGTACGCGGATTTTGCCGAATTGATGGCTTATTGCCGCCGTTCCGCCGATCCCATCGGCCGCCTGCTGCTGCATTTGCAGCGACAAGCGAACGCCGACAATCTGCTCATGAGCGACAACATCTGCTCCGCACTGCAACTCATCAACCATTGGCAGGATGTGGCCGTGGACTGGCAAAAAAACGCGATCGGCCGGGTATATCTGCCGCAGGATGATCTGCGGCGCTTTGGCCTTTCCAACAACGACATTGCCGCGGCCAGCGCCAGTGAGGCGTGGCGCAACATGATGCGCTTCCAAACTGACCGGGCACGCGCCATGATGCATGAAGGTGCGCCGCTGGCCGCCAAATTAACCGGCCGGTTTGGCATGGAACTGCGCTTGATTGTGGCCGGGGGGCTGACGATTCTGGATAAAATCGACGCGGTGAATGGCGACGTGTTCCGCCATCGCCCCAAACTTTCCAAATGGGATTGGCTGAAAATCGCGCCACGCGCCTTGCTGAAAATCCAATGACACCCGACGACTATTGCGCCCAAAAAGCCGCCGCCAGCGGCTCCAGCTTTTATTACAGCTTTCGTTTTCTGCCGCCGGACCGCCGCCGCGCCATCACCGCGCTGTATGCGTTTTGCCGCGAGGTCGATGACATCGCCGACGAGGTCAAGGATCACAATGTCGCGCGCGCCAAATTGGGCTGGTGGCGCACCGAGATCGCCAACCTGTTTGCCGGCCATCCAACCCATCCGGTGAGCCAGGCGCTGGCACCGGCCACCCGCGATTTCCAGGTGGATGCCGCGCGCCTGAACGAGATCATCGACGGCATGGAAATGGATCTGACCAAAAAACGCTACCGCGACTGGGACGAGCTGCACCTGTATTGCCATCGTGTTGCCGGGGTGGTCGGACAGTTGTCGGCGGGGATTTTTGGCTATGCCAATCCGCAGACCCTGGTGTATGCCGAGCATCTGGGCTTGGCGTTTCAGATGACCAATATCATTCGGGACGTTGGCGAGGACGCGCGCCGTGACCGGGTGTATTTGCCGCAGCAGGATTTGGATCAATTCAAGGTTTCCCTCGGTGATCTGCTGTCGGCGCGGCATACGCCTGAATTTGCCGCACTCATGGCGTTCCAGAGCGAAAGGGCAAAGTCATTGTATGACAAGGCGTTTGAGGCACTTTTGCCTGAAGACAGGCGTCCACAAAGGCCGGGGCTGATTATGTCGGCCATTTACCGCACCCTGCTCGATGAGATCGAACGCGATGGTTTCAAGGTTCTGAACCAGCGCATTTCACTCACCCCCATCCGCAAATTGTGGCTGGCGTGGAAAACCTGGGTCAGCACGTGAACAAAGCCAACATCGCCGTCATTGGCGGCGGCTATTCCGGCATGGCGGCGGCGGTGCGCATCGTCGAAGGTGGCGGCGTGCCCACGGTTTTTGAAAGCGCCCGCGTGCTCGGCGGGCGCGCCAGGCGCATTGAATATCTGGGGCGCACCCTCGACAACGGCCAGCACATCCTGTCGGGTGCCTACAGCGAACTGCTGCGTCTGATGAATGTGATCGGGCTGTCAGCAAACGTGGTTCAACGTGTTCCGCTGCGACTGTCGATGCCGCCGGATTTCTTGCTGCGCGCACCCATGCTGCCCGCGCCGTGGCACATGGCGGTGGCGTTGCTGACGGCAAAGGGGCTGACGTTTTCCGACCGGATGCGTGCCATCGGCATGATGCAGGCGCTGAAAAAATCGCAATTCATGGTTCCAGCCTGGCAGACGGTAGGAGAGTTGCTGGCACAACACCGTCAATCGCAGCACGTGATACATAACCTGTGGCAACCGCTGACGGTGTCCGCACTCAACACCCCGATCACCCGCGCCTCGGCGCAGGTTTTCGCCAATGTCCTGTGCGACGCGTTGGCCGGGCCCCGCGAGGCGAGTGATCTGTTGTTGCCTCAGGTTGATTTGACCGCGCTGTTCCCCGACCCGGCGGCGGAATGGGTGGTCAAAAACGGCGGGCAGGTCCTGCTGGGACAGCGGGTTGATGCCCTCACCTTCAACCCACAACACGTCATCCTCCAAGTCGGTGGAAGCACGCAAAATTTTGACGCTGCCGTGCTCGCGGTGGGGCCGCACCAGCGCGCGGAATTCGGTTCGGTGTTGGCCGCCGATGGTTCACCACCGCTGCGTTATGAACCCATCACCACAATATATTTTGGCTTTGCGAGCCGCGTCTCGCTGCCGTTGGCCATGCTCGGCCAGGCGCACGGCCTGTGCCATTGGTTTTTTGACCGGCGGCAATTGTCGGCAACACCCGATGCGCCGGAATTGGTGGTTGCCGCGGTCATTTCAGCATCCGGGCCGCACGACGAGCTGGAAACCGACGCGCTTGCCGCACACGCACTGGCCGAATTGCGCCAACATCTGCCCACGCTGCCCGCGCCTTCATGGCAAAAGGTGGTGCGCGAAAAATTCGCCACCTTTGCTTGTACCCCCGATGCGCCGAGGCCTTCCAGCCGCACCGCCTCGCCGCGGATTTTTTTGGCGGGTGATGATGTGGCCAATCCGCGGCGCAATTATCCCGCGACCCTCGAAGGCACCGTGCGCAACGGCATTGCCGCCGCCGATGCCGCCATGCAAGCTGTGACCAAAATGGCCAAGCCATGACCCCATACCCACACCACCGCAGCACGGGTGTCATCCCGCCCGACTACACACCCGCCGAACACTGTCTGCGCGATCGCGTCATTCTGGTGACGGGTGCTTCCGGCGGCATCGGCCGCGTGGCCGCCCTCAACTTTGCCCGCCACGGTGCCACGGTGATTTTGCATGGCCGCAATGCCGAAAAGCTGGATGAGGTTTACGATCAAATCGAGGCAGCGGGTTATCCGCAGCCTGCCATTGTGCAGCTTGATTTCATGGCCGCAACCGAAACGGATTATCAGGGAATGGCACAAACCATCCAGGATGCGTTCCAACGCCTTGACGGCATTTTCCACGCCGCCGGACACATGTCCCCGCTGACCCCGCTGGCGCTGCAAAATCTCGCCACCTGGCAGGCACACCAAACCGTGAACGTGCTGGCACCAACCGCCATCACCCGCGCCTGTTTGCCCATGCTGTCACGCGCCCCGGCAGCGATGGGCAAGGTGGTGTTTTTGTCAGCCTCGGCCGCGCTCGATCCCAAGGCATATTGGGGGGCCTTTGCCGTTACCAAAGCCGCACTGGTTGAACTTGCCGCCATCTGGAACGACGAGCGCACACCTGCCGCCGCGCAACAATTTTTTGTGTTGGTGCCAGGCCCGGTGGCATCCCCCGCACGCGTCATCAGCCACCCCGGCGAATTGGCAACGGAAGTGCCTGCCGTTGAATCACTGATCCCGGCCATGCTGTATCTGCTGACGGGTTCCGCGGCAGATGATGCGTTCATATTCCAGGCGCAGGGCACACACACCTGAACCGGGTATTGACGGCAGCGCTTTTCTGTATTGTCATGGCCAGATGACAACTGTTTACAAGCCTGCCGCCGTCCGAGGCGTGATTTGACTTATGTGTTGGCCCGATAATTGGGTAAACTAAGGGCGAATGTCGTATTGTGTCCGTCGCCAGGCCGCATGGGTACCGCCCGCAGCCAACTTGGCGTTTATCAGACCTCCAACGCACTCGGTAACCCGCCATGACCGCCAGTTCCACGAAAATTTCCCTGCGAGCCAAGCCAGGCTCCACAGCCACAGGTTCGCACTGTGGGCAGCCCTGCGGACGCGGCCGCCAATTCGCCTGTGCGAGAGTGGCATGAGCACATCGATGGACCAGGGCAACCGCACCTTCATCGGCAGTGTGGTGTTTGTGGATATTGTCGGCTACTCCAAAAAATCCGTATCCGACCAGATCACCATGAAGGACCGCTTCACCTCGCTCCTGTCCGAGTCGCTGCATGGCATTTCACTGGAACAACGCATCATCCTCGACACCGGCGACGGTGCCGCGCTGAGTTTCATCGGCGACCCGGAGGATGCCCTGTTTGTCGGCATGAACATCCGCGACCTGCTCAATCGCCAGGCACCGGATGCCGCCCCCCCCAACGATGATTCCACCTCATCGGGAACCGATTTGTTTTTGCGCATCGGCATCAATCTCGGCCCCATCAAACTGGTGCGCGACATCAACGGCCAGCCCAATATCGTCGGCGATGGCATCAATGTTGCGCAGCGCATCATGAGTTTCGCCAGCCCCGGCCAGGTGGTGGTGTCGCGGTCATTTTTTGATGTGGTGTCGGTCATCTCCGACGAATACGCGCAATTGTTCAAATATGAAGGTTCGCGCACCGACAAACATGTGCGCGAACACGAAATCTATGTGGTCGGCGACTCGGCGGCGGCATTCAACAAAGCCAAATCGGGCATGGAAGACCGCGCGGCCGCAACCAACCCGCGCAACAACAAGTCCGCCGGCGCGCCCAATGCAAAATCCACCGGTGATGCCGCCGCAAACGGCGAGGCCGAGGCCGAAGGTGTGCCGTTTTTCCAGGACAAGAAAAAACTCACCATGGTTGGTGGCGCGCTGGGCGCGGTGGTGTTGGTATTGGCCATCATGCTTGCGGTCAAAAAACCGGCGGCTGTCGATGTCCCCGCCCCCACCGCCGCCAAGGATGCGCTGCCTGCCGTCATTGCCGCCAAACCAGCCGACGTGATCGCCCCTCCCGCCGCGCCTGCGGCCAAACTTGATGCCCATGCTACCGCTCCCGCACCTATGTCTGCTACGCCAGACAAATCCGCCGCCACCAAGACTGCCGGTGCTGCCGCTGCCGAGCCCACCAAACCCGCGGTGAAATCCGATGTCGCCAAAACCGACACCACCAAAACCGAACCCGCCAAAGCGCCGGCGGCGGTGGTGATGGGCACGGTCAGTTTTTCAATCCAGCCTTGGGGCGAAGTGTTGATCAATGGCAAGTCCATCGGCACCTCGCCACCCATCAAGCAGTACAAACTTCCGCCGGGAAAACAC
>JANPNJ010000239.1:0-8487 GCA_031427395.1 Burkholderiales bacterium | reverse complement strand
GCGGTCAAAATCTCCCGGCTGAAGGGGCGCAATTGCACCTGGTGGTTGACCACCAGCCGCCGCAGCGCCGCCGGGTTGAGTGCATCGTATTTGGCCAGCATGGTGACATTGGCCTCGGCACACGCGGCCTCCAAAATCGATTGGTACTCCGCAGGCAGTTTGTTCCACGCGTCCCGATTGACAAACAAATCCAGCTCCGGCCCGCCCTCCCACCAGCCGGGGTAGTAATAATATTTCGCCACTTTGTGAAAGCCGAGTTTTTCGTCGTCGTAGGGCCCCACCCATTCGGCAGCGTCGATTTGCCCGCGTTCGAGTGACGGGTAAATATCACTCGCGGCAATCTGGGTGGGCACCACACCGAGTTTGGCCAACACCCGCCCGGCAAAGCCGCCGACACGGAATTTGAGCCCCTTCAGGTCGGCGGTGGTTTTGATTTCGCGGCGAAACCAGCCACCCATCTGCGCACCGGTGTTGCCCGCCGGAAAATGAATGATGTTGTAGGTGGCGTAAAACTCGCGCATCAGTGCCATGCCCCCGCCATGCTGCATCCAGGCGTTTTGCTGACGCGCGTTCATGCCGAAAGGCACGGCGCAGCCAAAGGCGAAGGCCGGGTCTTTGCCGAAATAAAAATACGGTGCGGTATGGGCGCACTCAACAGTGTGGTTTTGCACCGCGTCCATCGCCTGCAGGGCCGGTACAATTTCCCCTGCCGCAAACACTTGAATGATGAATTTTCCGCCGGTGGCGGACGCGACACGGCGGGCGATGCCTTCCGTTGCGCCAAAAACAGTATCGAGGCTTTTTGGAAAACTCGAGGTCATGCGCCATTTGACAACCGGCAATGCCGTGCTTTGCGCCACCACAGGCAATGGCAGCAACCCCGCACCCCCCACACCCGCCGCCGCCAGGAATTTGCGCCGCTGGGTCACGTCTGGCTACTCGCCTGCCACCGACATGCGGTCAATCAACAGCGAGCCGACCCGCTTCGAGCCGTAGGGCAAGGCATCACCGGCCACACCAACAATGCCCGTGAACATCGTGCGCAGATTGCCGGCGATGGTGATTTCCTCCACCGGAAACTGGATTTCGCCGTGCTCGACCCAGAAGCCCGCCGCGCCTAGTGAATAATCGCCGGTGACGGCGTTGCCGCCATGTCCCATGGTTTCGGTGACATACAAACCGCGATCCATTTTTTTCAGCAGCGCCGCCACATCACGGTGGTCGTGGGACACAATCAAATTGTGGTTGCCACCGGCGTTGCCGGTGCTCGCCAATCCCAGCTTGCGCGCCGAGTAACTCGACAAAAAATAGCCCTGCAACACGCCATCCTTGACCACCTCGCGCGCGGCCGTGGCCACGCCCTCGCTGTCAAACGGGCCGCTGGCCATGCCCTGCGGAATAAACGGGTCCTCGCTGATCGATATGGATTTTGCAAACACAGCCGTGCCCACGCTGTCGAGCAAAAAACTCGACTTGCGGTAAAGCGACGATCCGCTCACCGCGCTGACAAATGCGCCAATCAAGCCTGGTGCCACGGTGGTATCAAACAACACCGGCATATCACCGGTGGGAATGCGCCGGGCATTAAGCCGGGACACGGTGCGCTGTCCGGCACGCAGGCCAATGGCGGCGGGCGTTTCCAGGCCATGTCGGCCACGCGCCACGCTGTACCAATAATCCCGCTGCATGCCGGACGCCGCCGTGGCGATCATAGCCACGCTGGTGCTGTGGCGGGTGGACGCATAACCGCCCGAAAAACCCGCCGAATTGGCATAGATGAAATCCGACTCGGAGGTCGATAACGACGCCCCCTCGCTGTTGTCGATGCGCTTGTCCACCGCAAAAGCCGCCGACTCCAACACGCGGCAAATTCCGACGGCCTCCTCAATGGTCGGCTGCCACGGATGATATAAATCGAACTGCGCAAACGGTGCCCTGGCCAATCGGTCGGCATCAGCCAAGCCGGCGAATTCATCGGCTGCCGTGTACTTGGCGATCGCCAGCGCCGCATCCACTGTACGGGCAATGGCGTCGGGCGACAGATCGGTGGTGGAGGCATTGCCACGCTGCTGGCCTAGGTAAACCGTCACGCCGAGACCCTTGTCACGGTTGTGCTCAATGGTCTCCACTTCATCGAGGCGCACGGTGACATTTTGGCCGGCCGATGTGGACACCTCGACTTCGGCTGCGGTTGCCCCGCGCGATTTTGCGAATTGCAGTGCTTGTTCGGCTGCCGATTGCAGCATGGTGGGCGCGGACATGGGGGTGGGATGGCCTAAGAAAGTAAAAGCGGATGGTGGTGATCAGGTGGTGAACGACGGGGCGGCTGGAGTATGATTGCCTCCCGTGACCAACCCGCCTTAGAGCAACAGCGAGCAACAATGAGCAACAGCGTGAACGACGATTCCGACGAAAATTCTATCAGCAAAAGCGAAGCCAAACGCCGCATGACCGCTTTGCAAAAAGTCGGCGAGGAGTTGGTCGGCTTGTCCGCAGAAACCCTGAAAAAATTCCAATTGCCGGAAATTTTGCTCGATGCCCTGCTTGACGCCAAGCGCATCAACCCCAACAAACACGGCGGCATGAGCCGGCAAATGCAATACATCGGCAAACTGATGCGCGGGGTGGATGCCGCCCCCATCATCGACAAACTCGCTGCCATGAAAGCGCCGTCACAAAAGCAAAACGCGCTGCATCATCTGGCCGAGCAATGGCGCACGCGGCTCTTGGCCGATGCCAGCGCGGTTGGGGCGTTCAAGAATGAATTCATGGCTGGCGCGGACGCCGCCGCCAATGAGGAATTCGCCACACTGATCGCGCAGGCGCGGGATGAATACCTGAAACAAAAGCCACCCAAATATTTCCGGCAGCTCTACAAAACACTGCAGCGGCACATTACCGCTGCCGCCGAAGCCGATACCGAGGCCAGGGCACGGGCCAACCCATGACATTTGACCCGGCAAAAATCGGCTTGTTGTCCATCAGCGACCGCGCCTCGCAGGGCGTGTACCAGGATCAGGGCCTGCCTGCCCTGGAGTCATGGCTGACTGGCGCACTGAAAAATCCGCTGACTTTTTTTTCGCGCGTCATACCCGACGAACAGGCGTTGATCGAAGCCACGCTCAAAGACTTGGTGGACGCACAGGGCTGCGCACTGGTCCTCACCACCGGCGGCACCGGGCCCGCGCCGCGCGACGTTACCCCTGATGCCACCCTGGCCGTCGCGGACAGAGTGATGGACGGCTTCGGCGAACGCATGCGGCAGATTTCCCTCAGCTTCGTACCGACCGCGATTTTGTCGCGGCAGGTTGCTGTTATCCGCAAACAGTCGCTGATCGTCAATTTGCCTGGGCAGCCCAAGGCGATCAAGGAGACACTTGAAGGGCTGCGGGACGCGGAAGGCAGAGTGGTTGAGGTGGGTATTTTTGCCGCCATTCCATATTGCGTGGATTTGATCGGCGGGCCGTATCTGGAAACCAACGAGGCCATCATCAAGGCGTTCCGGCCGAAATCGGCGCTTCGCGCCCAATCCACTTGAGCACTTGAGCAAACTTGAGCAAATTTCACAATAGGCGGCACGAGCCAACATGACCACTCTGATCCCCCATCTTGAACTCAACACCGGCCCCAACCCCAAGGGCACCGTCATCTGGCTGCATGGACTCGGTGCCGACTGCTGGGATTTTGTGCCGATTGTCAAAGAGCTGGACATGCCATCCGATCTGCCGCTGCGTTTTATTTTTCCGCAGGCCCCGATTCGCCCGATCACCATCAATGGCGGCCATGAAATGCCGGGGTGGTACGATATTTCCATGGCGGATTTTTCGCGCAAGGCCGACGATGTCGGCGTCCGCGAATCGCAGCATGCCATTGACGCGCTGATCGCGCGCGAAATTGCGCGTGGCATGCCATCAAACCAGATCGTGCTTGCCGGTTTCTCCCAGGGCGGGGCGATTGCGCTGCAATCCGGCCTGCGCCACCAGCAGCCGCTGGCGGGAATTTTGGCGTTATCGACCTACCTGACACTGGCCGACTCACTGGGCGCGGAAAAAACCATCGCCAATGCCCATATTCCGATTTTGATGGCACACGGCAGCCAGGATCCGGTGGTGCCGCTGGCACTGGCCCGCACTTCAAAGGCACAACTGGAATCACACGGCTACCGGCTGGAATGGCGTGAATACCCCATGCAGCACGCGGTGTGCGCGGATGAAATCGGCGACATCGCCGCCTGGCTCACGGCGCGCCTGGGCTCGCCGATCCTGGTGGCGGCTTGACATCAGTTTGGGTTGCCGCCAATTGTTGTGAAATGGCGGGATTGAACCTGACCTGCGGTATGACCGCCGGCATCGGACACACGCTGGGATCAAAAAAAATGGCGATCTCCTCGCGTCGCGCGATGGTGTCGTTGTAGCCCATTTCAATCAGCGCGCGGCAATAATACTTGTCAAACAGCATGTAACTGGCCAGCGCGGCACCGCCCTTGCGCATGGCACCGATGGTGTGCATCAAAAATCGAATGGTCGCCGGCAGGTTGCCGACATGGCGGTGCGCCAGGTCTTCCAGCGGCAAATCCGGACAGGCAACAAACACGTCCACATGATGCAGTCGGATGCCGGAATTGCGCAGTTTTTCCGGATCAACCACACCGACTGCCGCATTCATCCGCTGCAGCAATTCCAGGTCGGTGGCGAGTGAATCGAGGAATATTGACGCCATGGCATGGCCGGCGATTTGCGCCAGTGACGGATAAACATCACTGCGCGAACGCGAGGGAAAATCCTTGACCAGTTTGGCCGTGCCAACCACAAAAACACGCGACGCCCCCAGATGCAGGGCCGGGCTGACCGGGGCGGTTTGCCGGATCGAACCATCGCCGAAAAATTCCCGGTTGATTTTGATGGCGGGGAAGGCAAACGGAATGGCTGAGGATGCCATCAGGTAATCCGGCCTGAGCGCGGCCACCCGGATGCCCACACGCTGCGACCGTTTCCAGCCTTTGACATCCGCTGCCGCCTGGAAAAAGGCACAACTTTGTCCCGACGTGTAACCGGAGGCGGTGACGGCCACCGCACGCAACAACCCATTGTCCAAATGCCGCTGGATGCGTGCGGCGTCGGTCACCACTGCCAGCAGTGCCTGCAGTGGCGTATTGTCAAACAAGGAAATGCGCTTGTTTTTTCCGAGCGCACCAAACAAAAAAGCCGACAGCCAGCGCAGGCTGCACGCCATCACCCCAGGCAAATCCGTGCGGTAAATATGATGCGGGCCGATCTCGCTCCACAAATCCTCGATCCTCCTGACGGCATGGGCAAAATGGTCGGCGTGGGTGGCCAGCATCGCGGCATTGATGGCGCCCGCGGACGTGCCGACAATAATGGGGAAGGGATTTTTTTCAGGGTGGCCGAGCGCTTCCGAAACCGCCTTGAGCACCCCGACCTGATAGGCGGCGCGGGCTCCCCCACCCTGCAAAATCAGTGCCGCACCCGGCATGTCCGGATTACGCGGTGTCGCTTCGCCTTCACCCAACGCAACGTCACTGGCATCCACGATGGCTCCCTCAAGATGGATGGATGAGCGGCGCATCGAGCGCGATCAGGCGCGATACTGCCCTTCGGCAATCGACACCACATTGTCTGAGGCAGACGAACCGATCCTGCCCAGAAGGCTATGCACCTGCATGGGACCTTTGCCCTTGACCTGAATCTGATGGGCCTCATCAAACTGAAAGCGATGGTGCAGGCGGCGAAAGGTGACGTTGTCCACCTGGATATGCCCGGCCGCGGCTTCGGTACACATGCGGCTGGCAATATTGACGGTGTCACCCCAGAGGTCATAGCTGAATTTGCGGCGTCCAATCACCCCCGCCACCACGGGGCCGGTGGCAATGCCCACGCGCAACTCGAGGCGCTCGCCGTTGGGCGCGGTGTAGGTGGCGATATAGGCCTGCATTTCCAATGCCATGTCGGCCATTTCGTCAACGTATTGCCGACTGTTGTTTGTCAGCCCCCCTGCCGCCATATAGGCGTCACCGATGGTTTTTATTTTTTCGATGCCGCAGCGTTCGGCGGCCTGGTCAAATTCGGAAAAAATCTGGTTGAGCAAAAACACCGTCTCGTTCGGCGACATTTCCTCGGCAAGCTGGGTGAAATTGACCAGGTCGGCAAACATCACCGCGACGTCGGCATGGCCGTCGGCGATGTTGGTTTCCTGGCGTTTCAGCCGGTCGGCGATGGCAACGGGCAAAATATTGAGCAGCAATCGGTCGGCCAATTCTTTTTCGGTGGTGACGGCATGGCTTTTGGCGGCAAGGGCGGTGTTGAGCTTGCCCTTCTCACGCGAAAAGTACCAAAGCAGCACATAAACCATTGCCGAAATCGAGACAAAGTTCAGGACAAAAAACACCGCCACGGTTTGCATGTCAAACTGCTTGCCGTCCCACTGCAATACATAGTCAAACATGCCCGACAACGCGGTGAGAAACACATAGGCCACAAACCAGGGCACGGATTCGCGGGTGCCCAAAATAACAATGGCGCCAACCGGCGCAAGCAATGCCCAGAGTGACACGCCACTGGCGTTGACAAAATTGCCGATCGACCACTGCATGGCAAAGGGCGTAAACAAGAACAACGACAACTGCATCATGCAAAAGTGATCGATTTTTTTGGTGCGCAGGTAAAAAATAATGGTGCAGATCGATATCCCCTGGAATATCAGCGGGATCGAGGTCGAAAAAAACTTGCCGAAGCTCCAGTAAATGGCCAGCCACAGGACGGAGGCGAACATCATCAGTCCGGTGGAAAACAGCAGCATGTCACCGGAAAGCTTTTGCTCCGGCGTCTGGGTGATGGGTTTATCACTCATGGCATGTCGGCGCGGCAACGCCCAAGGGCAGTGGCGCGATCCGCAATGTGCTGGTATTCAGGTTTGTCTGCATAAAGCGCTGCACCACAAAATTTGACATCGAATAATGCCCATTCGCTTGTTTGCCCAACTCGGCAAATGTTATCGCAATTCCCGCCCGATTATTACACAGCAAATGCGCGCCGACCCCGGTTTAACGCGGATTGGGCTAAACTTTACGCCTTATCAATTCCGGAGCATTCGTACATGTCGATGTCTGACCGTGATGGCCTGATTTGGGCTGATGGCAAGTTGATTCCGTGGCGTGACGCGACCACCCATGTGTTGACCCACTCGCTGCACTATGGATTGGCGGTGTTTGAGGGGGTGCGCGCGTACAAAACCGAATCGCCCGCGCTCGGCACGGCCATTTTCCGGCTGCAAGAACATACCAAACGGCTGTTTAATTCCGCCAAAATCTACCAGATGGCGATGCCCTTCAGCATGGCGGAAATCATCGAGGCACAGCGGCTGGTGGTGCGCGAAAACAACCTCGAAAGCTGTTATTTGCGGCCCCTGGCCTATTACGGCTCGGAAAAAATGGGCGTCTCGCCCAAAGGAGCCTCGGTGCATATCGCCATTGCCGCCTGGCCGTGGGGTGCCTACCTGGGTGATGATGGCCTGAACAATGGCATCCGCGTGAAAACCTCGTCGTATGCCCGCCACCATGTCAATGTCACCATGCCGCGCGCCAAGGTTTCCTCGACCTATGCCAACTCGATTCTCGCCAACAACGAGGCGCTCGACCACGGCTACGACGAGGCGCTGTTGCTCGACACCGAAGGGTATGTGGCCGAGGGTGCGGGCGAAAATTTGTTCATTGTGCGTGACGGCAAGATTTTCACGCCAGAGCTCACCTCGGCACTCGATGGCATCACCTGGCGCTCCATCCAGATTTTGTGCGCCGACCACGGCATCCCGGTGGAAGCGCGCAAGATCACCCGCGACGACGTGTATATCGCCGACGAGGCGTTTTTCACCGGCACCGCCGCCGAAGTCACGCCCATCCGCGAGCTTGACGGACGCATCATCGGCAACGGCGCGCGCGGTCCCATCACCGAAAAATTGCAGGCTGCGTTTTTTGATATTGTTTACGGACGCAATGCCAAATACCACTCGTGGCTGACCCCGGTGAAGTGATGAATGAACCGATAAACGCGCCAGCCTGCATCGACATCACCGCACGCGATCTGCCGCTGCATTGCCCGCTGCCGTCGATGACACTGTGGGACAGCCACCCACGGGTGTTTATTGACATCAATTCGACGGGTGAGGCCAAGTGCCCGTATTGCGGCACACGCTACAAACTGAGTGGCCCGGTTGGCGCGGCGCACTAACCCGCATGAATCGCTTCCTCGTCATCGCGCCAGCGTGGATCGGCGACGCGGTGTTGTCGCAGCCGATGCTGGCGCATCTGAAAACACGCTATGGAGACACACCCATCGATGTGGTGGCCCCACCCTGGGTGATGCCGGTGTACCAACGGATGCTGGAAGTCAATCAGGTGATCGAAAACCCCTTCGCCCACGGCGAGTTGAAATTGGCGGCGCGGCGCGCGTTTGGCAAACAACTCGGGCGCAC
>JANPNJ010000238.1:0-1789 GCA_031427395.1 Burkholderiales bacterium | reverse complement strand
GCAGGATATACCAGCGCGGATCAACTGCGGCACTCGCCGATGCGCGGCGCGCTGTTTGAGAACGCAATGGTGCTCGAAGCGATGAAGGTGCGTTTTAATTTCTTGAAAGATGCAGCCTGCCATTTTTACCGCGACAGCAATAGCAACGAAATTGATTTGCTGCTGGAATTTGAAGGCAAACGCCATGCCATCGAGATGAAGGCAGGTGTCACCGTGGCAAGCGACTGGTTTCAGCCACTGCTGCATCATCAGTCAATACTTGAAGCGGATACGCTGTCACTTGTCTATGGCGGCAATAAGTCGATGCATCGCCAGCAGGTGGATGTGGTGTCGTGGGATGGCGCGCCTGAATTGTTTGCATCGCTTATGGGCGCGGCATGACAGGCTGATCGTTTTCCACAATGGATGGTGGAGTGCCAAAATATGCAAACGCCAATATTGGCGGGCATTACCGGGCAATATGCCGCCAAAGTAGCCGCCAATGCTAGACTTTGCTATCCGCCAATCGCACAAACTCCGCCACACTCAACGTCTCTGCACGGCGCACCGGATCAACGCCACACGCCTCGATTTGCACGGCGGACAAAAATGGTTTGAGAGTATTGCCGAGGGTTTTGCGGCGCTGGCCGAAGCCGGCCATGACCATGGCGGCGAAGCGTGTTTCATTGTTGGCGCGCAGGCGGTTGGCATCCAGCGGGATCATGCGCACGATGGCAGATTCGACTTTGGGTGGCGGCGTGAACGCCTCAGGCGACACGTCGAACAATCGCGTCATGGCAAAGCGGTATTGCAGCATCACCGAAAGCCGGCCGTAGTCGGCGCTCGCGGGCGCGGCGACCATGCGATCGACCACTTCTTTTTGCAGCATGAAGGTGGCGTCGATCAAGTCGTTGGCGAAGGATTCAAGATGGAACAAAAACGGCGTGGAGATGTTGTAGGGCAGATTGCCCACGCAGCGAAAACGCGCGCCCAACACCGCAAAATCAAACGCCAACACATCCTGTTCGTGCAGCGTGAAATTGGCTGCCGGAAAACGCGCACGCAGCGCGGCGGCCAGATCGCGGTCTATTTCGACAGCGTGCAAATGATCGAGGAGGGCTGCCAGCGGCGCGGTGATGGCACCCGGACCAGGTCCGATTTCGACCAGCACGTCATCGCGCCTGGCATTGATGGCGGCGACGATGCGGTCAATGACATAACGGTCAGTGAGAAAATGCTGGCCGAATTTTTTTTTGGCGCGGGGCAGCATTGGTTTGAGGTGAGGAGGTGAGGAAAGTGAGGAGGTGAGGGATGTGAGGAGGTGAGGGATGTGAGGTGATTTTCTCACTGCCTCACCAAGCGCAGCGCCTCACCTCCTCACCTTCTCCCACCTCCTCACCTCACCTTCCGATTATCCGCCAACCACAACGCCAACCCCACCGCTGCCTGCATGCTGCCCACATCTATCGCCCCGGCCACACCGGCCAGATCCAGTGCGGTGCCATGATCGACCGAGGTGCGGATGATTGGCAGGCCGAGGGTGACATTGACACCTTGGCCAAAACTTTTGTGCTTGAGCACCGGCAAGCCCTGGTCGTGGTACATCGCCAGCACCGCGTCGGCGCGGTCGAGAAATTTGGGGGTGAACAGGGTGTCGGCAGGCAGCGGGCCTTCGAGTGCCATGCCTTCGTTTTGCAGGGCGCGGATGACGGGCGCGATGACCTCGATTTCCTCGCGGCCAAGATGGCCGGATTCACCGGCGTGGGGATTCAAGCCCGCCACCAAAATACGCGGCTGCGCCATGCCAAAT
>JANPNJ010000237.1:0-2738 GCA_031427395.1 Burkholderiales bacterium | reverse complement strand
TGACCTGTGCCCGGTGGGCGCGCTGACATCCAAACCATTCCGCTACTCGGCGCGCACCTGGGAATTGTCCCGCCGCAAATCGATTGCGCCGCATGATGGCCTCGGCTCGAATCTGATTGTGCAGGTCAAACAGGATCGGGTGATGCGGGTGCTGCCGATGGAAAACGACGCGGTCAACGAATGCTGGCTGTCGGATCGTGACCGGTTTTCGTATGAGGCGCTGAATTCGGATCAACGCCTGACCACGCCGATGGTGAAGAAAAACGGCGTGTGGGCCGAAGTTGATTGGCAGGAAGCATTGCAAGCGGTCGCTGACGGGATAAACACGGCCAGGCAAACCCACGGCGCGGCATCACTCGGCGTGCTGGCCTCGCCAACGGCCACGCTGGAAGAACTTTATCTGCTGAACAAACTCACGCGCGGCCTCGGCTCGAACAATATCGACACCCGTTTGCGCCAGCCCGACACCAGTGCCGACGGCAAACTCAATGGTGCGCGTTGGCTCGGCATGCCGGTCACCGAAATTGCCAACTTGCAAAGTGTGTTGATCGTGGGCTCAAGTCTGCGCAAGGAGCAGCAGCCGTTGTTGTCTGCGCGTTTTCGTGCCGCCGCCAAGCGCGGGTTGCAGTTGAATGTATTACACGCGGCCGATGGCGATTGGTTGATGCCTGTGGCCAACAAGGCAATCGTGAAACCCAGTGCATTGCCCGCCGCCTTGGCGGCGATTGCAAAAGCACTGGCGGAAATCAAGGGTGGTGCGTTGCCGGGCGAAGTCGCCAATGCCATTGCCAACATCCCCATCACCGATGAGGCGCGGGCGATTGCCGGCAGCCTTGCGGACAAACAAAAAACAGCCGTCTTCCTGGGTAACGTGGCGCAGCAGCACCAACAGGCATCGGCACTGCATGTGCTCGCCCAGGAAATTGCCCGGCTGGCAGGCGGCACGCCCGGCTTTTTCGCGCCGGCCGCCAACAGTGTCGGCGCGGCGGTGGTCGGTGCCACACCGGGTACCGATGGGCTGTGCGCGCAGGGCATGGTTACTTCGCCGCGCAAGGCGTATTTGTTGTTGAATGTTGAACCCGAAGCCGATTGCGGCAATGACAAGACCATTGGCGCATTGCAGGCGGCGGACTTTGTGGTGTCGATGGCCATGTTCAAAAACGCGGCGGCGCTTCAATACGCGAGCGTCTTGTTGCCGATTGCCCCCTTCACCGAGACGGCCGGCACCTTCGTCAATATGCAAGGCCTGGCGCAATCATTCAATGGCGTGGTCAAGCCGTTGGGCGACGCCCGGCCGGCGTGGAAGGTGATTCGGGTATTGGGCAACCTGCTGGGGCTTGCCGGTTTTGAGCAGGACAATATCGAAGCGATTCGCACTGAAATCGCGCCGGATCTGAATGCCTTTGTGGCATCCAAACTCAACAATGTGGTGAGTGGCATCAAGGTTGATCTTGGCAACATCGCGGCGGGTGATGATCCGCTGAACGAGGTCGGCATTTACGCTGTTGACGCCATCACCCGTCATGCACCGGGTTTGCAAATGACGGCGGATGCGCGGGTGGCGCGCCTGCCACAACCGATGGCCGCAGCGGCGGAATAAACATGGATGCCATCATTCAAACCCTGAACGCCCAATTCATCGCCACACTCGGGCCCGAGCTTGGCGCGACCGTCTGGTTTGTGGCGAAATCACTCACCATGATTTTGATGGTGATGATGCCGGTGTTGACCTTTGTGTTGTATTTTCAATTGGTGGAACGCTGGGTGATCGGCTGGATTCAGGTGCGGCGCGGACCCAATCGCGTCGGCCCGTGGGGGCTGCTGCAGCCGGTTGCCGACGCCATCAAGCTGTTGCTCAAAGAACAGATCGTGCCGACCGGTGCCAACAAGTTTTTGTTTCTGGTCGCCCCGGCGATTGCCGTGGCGCCGGCCATGGCGGTGTGGGCGGTGATTCCCTTTACGCCGAACTGGGTCATCGCCGGGGTAGACGCGGGCATCTTGGTGGTGCTGGCGATGACCTCGATGGGCGTGTACGGGATAATCCTCGCCGGCTGGGCATCGAATTCCAAATACGCGTTCATCGGCGCGATGCGCTCGGCCGCGCAGGTGGTGTCCTATGAAATCGCCATGGGATTTGCGCTGGTGGGTGGTTTGATGGCCGCCCAATCACTCAACTTGACCGAGGTGGTCGCCAGGCAGGAAAGCCCATACGGCATGGTTGGCTGGTTTTTTATTCCGCTGTTTCCCCTGTTTGTGATCCAGTTTATCGCCGGGGTGGCTGAAACCAACCGTCATCCGTTCGATGTGGCGGAAGGTGAATCGGAAATTGTCGCGGGACCGCTGGTGGAATATTCCGGCATGACCTGGTCGCTGTTTTTTCTCGCCGAATACGCCAACATGCTGCTGGTGGCGGTGATTTCCACGCTGCTGTTCCTGGGCGGCTGGTTGTCGCCGTTCCCGCAATCATGGGGATGGATCGGCGCATCAAGCGTATTCTGGATGTTCGCCAAGATGTCGGTGTTGATGTTCATGTTCTTGTGGATTCGCGCCTCGTTCCCGCGTTATCGTTATGACCAGCTCATGCGCCTGGGTTGGAAGGTGCTGATCCCGATTACGATTGTGTGGATTGTTGTCACCGGTTTGATGATGATGGAACCAATGCGTCATGTCCTCCCGTTCTCAATTTGGTTTGGAAAATAAGCATGTGGGATCGTGCCAAGGAATTTGCCGGCAGTTTG
>JANPNJ010000236.1:0-3983 GCA_031427395.1 Burkholderiales bacterium | reverse complement strand
CGCGCGGTCATGGCCATGGTGTTGGCGACCACCGCGAGGATGATGAAAATCACCACAAACGACACCACCCGAATGGCAATGACAATGGTTTCCGATTGCGCGACAAAACCGAGTTGGAACGATTTTTCGGTTTCGGTCAGGGTTTCGGCCAGTGAATTCCTGAATTCAGTGTCGATGATTTTGGAAATTTCGGCGGCGCGTGACGGATCGTGGATTTCGATGTTGAACACGCCGATCAGGTCGGCGCGGCGCGGAAAGCGTTTTTTGATTTCCTCGTTGATGTAGTCCCAGTGGAAGAAAAACACGCGCGTGACCACGGCGTCATCCTTGCCGTCAAAAATGGCGCGAATGGTGAAGTGCCAATTGCCGGGGAAAATAGTGCCGCGTATCGGCACCACGTCGCCGATTTTCCAGCCGAAACGGTCCGCCAGCTTGCGGCCGACAATGGCACCCTGCCGGTCACGTTTGAACGCAACCAATTCCTCCGGGTTGATGAGGTACTCGGGAAACAAATCAAAATAATTGTTGTGGTCCACCGCAAACTGCGGAAAAAAATTCTGCGGCTCCTTGTAAACGCCGCCGAACCAATTGGAGAAGCTGACGGTTTTCACGCCGTCGATGGAGCGCATGCGTTCGCGGTAATAGGTCGGCATCGGGAACACCAGCGAGATGGCGTTGCGGGTGATGAGGCGCGTGCCGGAGGCCGCGTTGGCACCGGAAAAAAACGCCGTGACCACGGTTTGCAAAAAGCCGAACGCAAACACCGCGATGATGAGCCCGGTGAGGGTCAGCGCCGAGCGCAGCTTGGCGCGGAAGATGTTTTTGAAAATGAGCTTCAGGTAATACACAGTGTCAATCCGCGTGATCCGGTGCTTCCAGCAATTCGCCTTTTTCCAGATGCACCATGCGCCGTGCCGCCTCGGCGGCATGGGCGTCGTGGGTCACCATGATGATGGTCTTGCCGAGGTTTTGGTTCAGCGCCTTGAGCATGTTGAGCACGTCACTCGCCGATTGTTTGTCGAGGTCGCCGGTGGGCTCGTCACACACCAGAATGGTCGGGTCGGTGACCACGGCGCGGGCGATGGCCACACGCTGCTGCTGTCCGCCGGAGAGCTCATTGGGGTAGTGATCCATGCGGTCCGTGAGTCCCACCATGTCGAGTGCCAATTCAACACGCTGGCGGCGCTCGGCCCTGGAAAGCCGGGTCAACAGCAGCGGCAGCTCGACATTTTCAAACGCGGTCAGCACCGGCATCAGATTGTAGAACTGGAAAACAAAGCCGATGTTGGCGGCGCGCCAGTCCGCCAGATCGCTTTCGGACAATTGCGAAATATCCTCGCCGTCGATGCGCAATATGCCGGCGGTGGGCTTGTCGATGCCGGCGATCAGGTTGAGCAGCGTGGATTTTCCGGAGCCGGATGGACCCATCAGGGAAATGAAATCGCCGCGTTCAATATTGAGCGTGATGTCCTGCAGCACCGGCACATCCTGGTCGCCGCGGGTGTAGGTTTTGACGAGATTTTTGATCTCGACCAGCGAGGTGCCCATCTGCGTTACTTTTTCAGGATGGCGACAGTGGCGCCATTGGCCAGTTTTTCACCCGGCTTCAGCACCACCTTGTCACCTGGTTTGACTCCTGCCACACGCACCAGGTCGCCGAGCTTGTCGCCGACATTCACCTTGACCTGCTGTGCGATGTTTTTTTCATCGATCACAAACACGACATCCGCGCCGTCACGTTTGACCACCGCCGCCGGCTGCACCGCTGTCACCGATTTGCGTTCATCGGCAGTCAGCGCGCGTGACAAAAATGCCACTTTGGCGCTCATGTCCGGCAACACCCGTTTGTCCTTTTCGACGAATTCGATTTTCACCAGCACGGTGGCCTTGGCGCGGTCCACGGTCGGCACAATGCGGCTCACCCTGCCGAGCATGCGCAACTCGGTGAACGCATCCAACTGGATTTCGACTGGCATATCGACGCTGATTTTGCCCAGGCTGTTTTCGGCAACATCGGCCTCGACTTCGAGCGTGTTCATGTCGGCGATATTGACCACCGCGCCCTTGGAGTCGGCGGCGGAGGAAAACGGTGTGATGATGTCGCCGACGTTGGCGTTTTTAGTGAGGATCACGCCGTCAAAGGGGGCGCGGATAATGGTTTGCTCCAGCGCCACCGCTGCCACCCGCGCGTTGGCTTCGGCCACACCGACCTGGCCGTTCAACGCCGCCAGCGCGGCGGCGGCCTTGTCGTGGCGTGCCTTGGCAGTGTCGAGCTGTGCGCCGGAAATGAAATTTTTCCGGGCGAGGTCTTCGCTGCGGCGTAAATTGGCCTCGGCATCGCGCAATTCGGCCTGGCCCTGCTCGGTGTTGGCTTTTGCGGCACGCACATTGGCCAGCGCCTGGTCTTGCGAGGCGGTCACGTCCTTGTTCTCAATGCGCGCCAGCACATCGCCGGCTTTGACAACCGAGCCTTCCTGCACGCCGAGAAACTCCAGCTTGCCGGTGGCCTTGGTCGAGACCGCCGCTTTTTTGAATGCGGTCACCCGCCCGGTGGCATTCAGCGCCGTGATCGACAACGACGGGTAGGCGGCCGACACCATACCTGCCTCGACCGTCACCGTGCCGCCACCCCCGCGCATCATCAGCGCCACCGCGATCACGGCAACGATCACCACACCGATGATGATGAATTTTCTGCGATTGCGTTTTTTGTTAGCGCCGCTGGAGAAGGCTTTTTGGCTGCGGTCGATGGAGAGTTTGGACAGTTCGGTGATGGACACGGTTTGCCTCGGCGCGGATCGGGTAAGATTGGCGGAAATTATAGGCGGTTCGCTGTTTGGCAGAGTGACAGATTGCGCCAAAACGCGTGAATTTGAGCGCCAGTGGCTCAATAGGTGGGGCGGGTTGGAATTTGGGCTGCGGCCTGCAAGACAGCCAAAGAATTGCATAATTTTGTGCATGACCCATAGGCAAACAGCCGCCAACGGTACAAAATATCCATCTTGCCAAAACAGGAAGCCCCCACCATGTCACCCTTCATTGAAGCCAGTCGCGTTGCCCTGCGCACCCTGGTCGCGCGACACGGCCTGCAAAATGCACGCGTGTTTGGTTCCATGGCGCGCGGCGACGATGATATGACCAGTGACGTTGACTTGCTGGTGGATGTGCCACCGGGTGTTTCCGTTTTTGCCATGGGTGCCCTGCAGATGGACGCACAGGAAATGCTTGGCCGCCATGTCGATATCGCCACAGAAGCGGCGCTGCATCCAATGGTGCGTGCGCAGGTACTGCGTGATGCCAGGCCACTGTGAGTTGAGCATTTGAAACCAGGACTACATTCGGACGCACTCTACCTGCGCCATATGCTCGAATGCATCGAGCGTGTGAATGAGTACGCATGCGGAGACGAAGCACGTTTCAAAAATTCACGGCTCATACAAGATGCCGTCGTGCGCAACCTGCAAACAATGGCCGAGGCCAGCCAGCGTTTGAGTGCATCCATCCAGTCCGCCGCCCCGGAGATCCCGTGGCGTGCGATTGCGGGCTTTCGCAACATTCTTGTGCATGACTATCTTGGCATCGATGCCGAGGTAATCTGGCGTGTCGTCGCGGATGAATTGACGCCTCTGGGCGTGGCATTGAGGCGTTTGGAGAAGACCTTGCCCCAGACCCGTTCCGACTGATGTGGCCGCAGTCCTCGGGCATGGTCATTGGCTCATGCTTTACGGGCAATTTGCGCTTATAATTCGCCCCTACCGTTTTTTAGGCCGGGATGGCGGAACTGGTAGACGCACTGGACTCAAAATCCAGCGGTGGCAACATCGTGCCGGTTCGATTCCGGCTCCCGGCACCAGATTAAAAAGCCCACCTGTGTGGGCTTTTTAATTGGATTTTTACATTGGTCACTGACTGTCCCGCCCCATGAAAACCAGCGACTTCGATTACCACCTGCCCGCCGAGCTCATCGCCCAGCATCCGTCCGC
>JANPNJ010000235.1:0-6992 GCA_031427395.1 Burkholderiales bacterium | reverse complement strand
CCCGACATCATCACCACCGGCATGGTCAATTGGCCGGCCTGTGACCATTCCTTCAACAGCGTGATGCCGTCGGTGTCGGGCATCCAGATGTCGAGCAGGACGAGATCCGGCCGCGCCTCGCGGCGGGCGTTGCGTGCGGCTTGCGCGTTCTCGGCGAGTTTCACGGTGTAACCCTCGTCCTTGTGGATTTCCGAGAGCAGATCTCGGATGCCGATTTCTTCGTCAACGACCAATATATTGTTTGCAGGCATAACCATTACCTGTGCGCAGTTTAACGCGGATGTGTGATTGCATGAGCAGACGGTGAATCGCCCCGTCCCGGTGAGATCGGCAGGGTGATGGTCACCACCGCGCCGTGCGGCAGGATGTTTTCGATATCGATGGCACCGTGGTGCTCATCAATGATTTTTTTGACGATGGGCAGGCCAAGCCCCGTCCCCTTGGCCTTGGTGGTGACGTAGGGCTCAAACATGCGCGCCACCACATCGTCACTGATGCCGCCGCCGTTGTCGGCAACCGTCAATACCAGGTTGTCCGCGTCACGGCGGGTGGTGACGGTGACGGTTGGTGCGGCGTCATCCGGCGCGGCCGTTGCCATCGCGTCCTGTGCGTTTTGCATGAGGTTGTGCATGACCTGCCGCAGCAAGGAGGCGTCGGCCGATATGACCGGCAGATTGTCGGCAAGATCGACAATCAGCCTGGCCTGCATGGTTTCATACAGCACCAACACATCGGTGATGATTTCGTTCAGTGACACGGGTCCGGGCCGGAAGCGCGAGGCGCGTGAATACAGGCTGAAATCGTCCACCATGCTTTTCAGCGCCCCGACCTGCGCGACGATGGTGTGGGTGGCGCGATTGAGCAATTCGCGCTCCGCGCCGGGTAGTTTGTCGGCGAGCTTCATTTGCAGGCGCTCGGCGGACAACTGGATCGGTGTCAGGGGGTTTTTGATTTCATGCGCCAGCCTGCGCGCCACTTCACCCCAGGCGGCATCACGCTGCGCCTGGATCAAGCCGGTGATGTCGTCAAACACCAAAATAAAATCGGCATCGGTCGCCTGCGGCAGCCTGGTGCCGCGCACCAGCAGGGTGCGGTTGCGGACGGCTTTCATTTGCAAGGTGCTCTGCGCGATATTGGGCAAGTTGCTTTGTCCCGACCCGGCTGGCACCTGGGCGCCAAAGCGGATGACAAATTGTTTTTCCCACGGCTTGTCGCGTTCCTGGGTGAGTTGCGCGACAATGCCCGCGACCATGTCACCCAATGGCTCATAAATTTTCCCCCACTCGGCAAGCGGTTTGCCATGCAGCGACTGCGGCGCGATTTCGAGCAGGTCGGCGGCGATCCGGTTGATCGATTTCGGTTGTAGGTGCGCGTCCAGTGTCACCACCCCGGTGGTCAAATTGCCGAGGATGGATTCCAGATAGGCATTGGCCGTGACCAATTGGTGCTGCTTGCGCGCCACCACCTCCGAGGCTTCGCTCAATTGTCTGGTCATGGTGTTGAATGATTGCGTGAGCACCCCAAATTCATCGCGGCTCTTGACCGGATTCAGTTTGGTGAAATCACCCTTGGCAATGGCGCGGGTGGATTCGGCCAGCGCGGATAGCGGCGCGGACAATCGCTCCGACAAAAGAAACGACAGCGAGATGGCCGAAAACAGGGTCAATACCATGGCGAGGGTCAGCGTCAGGGCAAACACCCGCTTCAGGCCTTCGCGCAGCAGGTGCAGCCGCTGGTAGTCGCGCGCGCCCGCGTCCACACTTTGTGCATCACTCATCAGTTTGCGCGGTGCCGCCTGCATGATCTGCAAAATCCGTGTGCCTTCAATGGACTGGGCGGCAGGCAACAGAATCACCACCCGGAAATAAATCACCCGGTCACCCAGGGTTTCGGTGAATTTTTGCGGACCGGTGTTGATCGCGTCCTTGACCTCGGCAAGGGTAGGCTTGTCTGCCATCAGGCGCGTCCGGTTGGTCAATGCTGCCGCATCACCACCGACCCAACCTTTGATTTTGGCGTCGTCGTCCACCAACACCACTTCGTCAAAGGCGTATTGCTGCCGGAGCTGTTTGGCGATCTCGGGTGCGTCGCCTTTTGAATCGGCGGCTTTCAGCGCGGCATCGCGTGCGCGCCGCAGCAATTCCTTGCCATTGGCCTCCAGCGCGTCACGGCCCAGGTTCAACGCGCCCTCAAAGGCGCGGTCGAGCGGCACATCAAACCATGAATCAACCGAGCGGTTCAAAAATTGCACCGAAATGGCATAGACCAGCCCGCCGGGAATGATTGCCATCAACGCAAACACCGCCATCAGGCGCAACGCCAGCGTGGAGCCAAACACACGGCCGCGCAATTTTTTCACCAGGCCGACAACCTGCACAACAATCAGCAGCAAGAGGCCGGTGGTCAACGCCAGGCCCAGCCAGAACAATTTGGCGTAATGCTGCTCAAACACGGCGTTGTTGCCCGATGCATAAAACAGCATGGCAATCAGGGCAATGCCGAGTGTGACGCAGGAAAAAATGATGGCGCGGATCATGGGCTGATGCCCCCGTCCCGGCCGACGGTGACCGTCCAGCGATGCCAGTTGCTCGACAGGTTCCATTCGCGCGAGCCAAAGGTGTCGAGCTGGAACGGCTTGGGCAGTTGGGATGTGTCGAGCCGGAAACGAATCGCGGCGTCGAGTTTTTCTCCCGGCTTGAATTTGCCTTTTTCGGCAATGGTCCACGACCGCACTCTGGAGAGGATTCGTTTCACATCCTCGGCGTTGCTGAAATTCTGGGAAATGCCGGCGGTGGTGACGCGGAATTGCTCGGTCAGCGGCGCATAGGCCACGCGCCGCTCGCGGCTGGTACGCACCACCATGTCGTCCAGCCAATACCAGCGCGCACGGCTGAGCTCAAACTCGACCACAAAATACAGCGGCACACCCTTGCGGATCGCCGAGAGGTGGGTGGTGGACAACAGCAGTTCAAAATCCGCGTTGAGTTGGATGCCCTCGTCGCCGGCTTCGAGCTTGACGGATTTGACCTGGACTTCCTCGGCGAAAGCGCGGCCAGGCAGCATGGCGGCGAGCAACCATGCCGCACCTATCCATAGCATCAACCCCGTGCCAAGACCTGACACCCGCGCTGTGTGGCGGCGTGCCGGTGCCGCGCCATCTGGCGGGCTATCGCGTTTTTTGTAACAGCGCGTAGTAAAAGCCATCGTGCAACTCATCAGGCAGGATCAGTGCATCCGTGCTGTCGGCAGGCGTGGTGTGGTCGATCACTGACAGCGCGTTTTTCGGGATCGGCAGTGTTCGCGCCGAAGGCTCGGTTTCCAGAAATCGTGCGATGACCTCCTGGTTTTCGGCGTGGAACACCGAACAAGTGGCATACAGCAAGATGCCATTGACCGCCAGGGTCGGCCATACCCCGGCCAACAATCGCGCTTGCGTGTCGGCGAAGCGTTTCAAATCGGTTTCGCGGCGGATCCATTTGATGTCCGGGTGGCGACGGGTCACACCCGAGCCCGAACAGGGCACATCGAGCAGGATGCGATCATATGGTTTTTTCTCCCCGTCTGTCCACCACATGGCGAGGTTTGCCACATCGGCCTGTTTGAGTCCGGCCTTGAGTTTCAGACGGCCCAGATTGTCGGCCACGCGGCGCAATCTTTGGCTGTCGGTGTCAATGGCGGTAAGCTCGACATTGGCAAGCTCCAGAATATGGCAGGCCTTGCTGCCGGGTGCGGCACAGGCGTCAAGCACGCGCATGCCATTTTTGGCATCGAGCAAGTGCGCGGCGAGTTGCGCGCCGGTGTCTTGCACCGACACCCAGCCGTCAGCAAATTTTGGCAACGCGGACACCGAAACCGGCAACTCGAGATGGATTGCCTGGGCACCCGCCGCCGTCGCCGCCATGCCGGCTTTGGCCAGCAGGGCGAGATAGTCGGCCACCGTGGTTTTGCGCACATTGACACGCAAATGCATCGGCGGCCGCGCGTGCGCGGCCAGCAACACGCGCTCCCAGTGTTCGGGTTGCTCCTCCTGCAATCGCGTTATCCACCAGCGTTGATGATCATATTTGGCAACATCATCCTTGAAACGCGTGCGGGCAAATTTGTCCGGCGCGCGCAAAAAATTGCGCAGCACCGCATTGGCCAGCCCCTTGGCGCGGGCAAAACCCATGGCGACGGCGGCGTTCACCGCGTGATCCACAATGGTGTGCGCCGCCACCCGCGAGAACTGCAGCTGCGACAGGGCCACCAGCAGCAAATGCCGCACCGGCGCATCACTCAATGGCGCCGACAACAGCATGTCAAGTTGCGCGTTGATGAGCCCGTAATGGCGCAGGGTGTCAAAACAAATGGAATGCACCGCCTGGCGCTCATTGGGTGACAGCGTGCGGTGTTTGGCAAGGGCATCCGCCAATTCGCGGTCAAGGTTTTTGCCGCCCAGCACCCGGCCCACAATCTCCGCCGCCGCGATTTGCACCGCCACCATGCCGGTGGTCAATGCCGACCCGTGTGATTCGGGCATGTCGGGTTTGTTTGGGTTGTTTGGTTTGGCAGGTTTCATTGGCATGGTGATCCAGGTTGAAGAGGCGTTGCCTGCCCGCGCAGCCAATCGGCGACGGGCAGACGTTTTCCGCCGGGGCGTTGTACACAGGTGACACGCAAGGCATCCGCCCCGCAGGCAATGGTAATGCCGTCAGGTGAAATGGCAAACACATTGCCCGGCGCGGCGTTTAGAGCATTATTAACCGGAAACGCCCGCCAAATCTTGAGTTTTTCATTTTTAATGGTGGTCTCACAGCCCGGAAAAGGATCAAACGCGCGAATCCGGCGGGCAATGAGTTCGGCCGGTTCATGCCAATTGATCGTCGCCTCGGCCTTGTCGATTTTTTTCGCGTAGGTGACGCCAATGGCGGCTTGCGTGCGCGGCGTCAGTGTTGGCAATTTTTCCAGCGCCTCGACGATTGCCGCCGCACCGAGTGCCGTCAGTTTGTCAAACAGGGTGGCGCTGGTGTCGTCATTGGTGATGGCGATTTTTTTTTCCAGCAGCACGGCACCCGTGTCCAGCCCCGCGTCCATTTGCATGATGGTTATTCCGGTTTGGACATCACCAGATTCAATGGCACGCTGCACCGGTGCCGCGCCGCGCCAGCGAGGCAGAAGCGAGCCATGAATGTTGATGCAGCCAAAACGCGGCAGCGCCAGCACGGCAGGCGGCAGCAGCAAGCCATAAGCGGCGACGACCATCACGTCCGCATTGACAGCCGACAGCTTGTGCAAAGCCCCGGCTGTTTTGAGCGAGGCGAATTTTTCAACCGGCAAACGAAGCCGCGCGGCCAGCTCGGACACGGCAGACGGGGTCAATTTCAAGCCGCGTCCCGCCGGGCGGTCGGGTTGGGTCAACACCAGTGCAAGTTCATGCCCGGCGGCATGCAGCGCGTCGAGCGCGGCGGCGGCAAAAGGTGGTGTGCCCGCAAAAATGATTTTCATTCAGCGCGTGTACATGTGTTGTGGACAAACAAAAACGCCGACCATGCGGTCGGCGCCAGTGTAGCAGTGCTGTAGTGCAATACGCGGTCGCAGCCTTGAATGCCTGCCGAAAGACTACACGCGTGCCGAGGCTGCCGCGCGGCGTCGGGGTGCCGCCATCATTTCCGCGTCGCGTTCCAGCTCGCGTTGACGCTTGATCAATTTATTCTTGATGCGGTTGGACTTGAGTGGCGACAAATACTCGACAAACACATGCCCGTCCAAATGGTCGATTTCATGCTGGATGCAAACCGCCAGCAAGCCGGAGGCGTTGATGGTGAAACGCTGGCCGTCGCGGTCAAGTGCTGTCACCATGACGGTTTCGGCGCGCTCCACTTTGTCATAAAAACCCGGCACCGAAAGACAGCCCTCCTCGTTGATGGCGGCTCCTTCTTTGCGGATGATTTCAGGATTGATAAACACACGCAGTTGGTTTTTTTCTTCGGTCACGTCAATGACCATCACGCGCTTTAATTCGCCAACCTGTGTCGCCGCCAGCCCGATGCCAGGCGCGGCGTACATTGTTTCGGCCATATCATCGACTAACTTCTTGATTTTGTTGTCAATAATCTTGACCGGCTCGGCGATGCGCTGGAGCAGGGGGTCGGGGTAACAGAGAACGTCCAAAATAGCCATAATTGCTTGCGAATTGAATAAATTAGGTGCAGAATCTTAATGTGATACATTAAGTATGCGACGAGTTATTGACCCACAAGTGTAGTAGAAGTCGCCGATTAAGGCAAATTTGATTGTTGGTGCCGCTGGCGCGATCAGTTGAAATCAAGGGCAATCCCTGCCCGGCGGTGCCTTGTTTTTGCCTGTGTAATGATGGCAAACAGGGGTACAACAATCCTCTCGAGGTCAGACAGGCCATGAAAACACTCCCGGCAATTATTTCAGCAGGCATTGGGCTGGGCATGCTGGCATGCACGTCGGTGTTTGCCCAAGCGGAGCCGACTGCCGCTGCGCCAGCCAAAAAAGCCGTACCAGCCAAATCCGCTGAAAATCCCCTTTCGCTGGCCAACGACGCCCCGACCATGTACACGGTCGTCAAAGGCGATACCTTGTGGGATATTTCCGGAAAATTCCTCAAAGAACCATGGCGTTGGCCTGAAATCTGGAACATGAACCGCGATCAGGTGAAAAATCCGCACTTGATCTACCCAGGGGATGTGGTCAAGCTGTCCTTTGACGCCTCCGGGCGGCCGCTGCTGTCCATTGGTGGGGGCGGAGGCGAAGGCGCGGGTGGCACGGTCAAGCTCGCACCCCGCATTCGTACAGAAGCGCTGAGTCAGGCCATTCCGTCCATTCCGGCGCGAGTCATCGGGCCGTTCCTGTCGGCACCGCTGGTGATCGAGGAGGGCGGCCTGAATGCCGCGCCACGCATCATTGCGTCCGAGGAAAGCCGGGTTATTGTCGGTCCTGGCAATTTGATTTATGCGCTGGGAATTAAAGCAGATCAGGGCACG
>JANPNJ010000234.1:0-3736 GCA_031427395.1 Burkholderiales bacterium | reverse complement strand
TGACCCAGAAGCCACGCGCAAAAACCTTTCCATGATTCCAAAGAGGCATCGAGATTATATTGCGGCATCAAAATTGGATGTTTTTCCAGGCTATAAACGTACGCGCGAGACTGGTCAAATGCTTGAATTGAGATTCGACGATGTTGCCGGCTGCCTGCGAACGCCCGAAGGGGGCAGCAGCCGCCAAGTTCTAGTCTTGCGCCAAGGTACCGGACTTAAAACACGCCTGTTAACAGCACGCGAAACTGCACGGCTGATGGGAGCACCCGACTCCTACAAATTGCCCGGCTCATACAATGACGGTTATCGCGCCATGGGGGATGCCGTGGCGGTGCCCGTGGCAAAGTGGATTGCTCGATATCTTCTTGCACCGTTGGCGGCAACCACTGTCTGTCATGAAAAAACAAAAAACTGATATGGCCAAGTCCGACAGCAAGAAAACTGCGATTGGCGGCGCGGCGACCAAGTCGAAACCAACTTCACCGCTTGTTGGTGTGCCAACAAATCTTGATTTTGAAAAATCACTGATGTTTTTTCACGCCTATATGTATGGCCCGCTTCAAGGCAAGTTGAGGCTATATGGCGCGCGCGAAATTCCGCCAGGGTCGGTTGCGATGTCGTCTGACTGGGAAGTATTTGCTTCCATGCTCGTCAACGATCTTGGACGAAAATTTGGTGCCGGTATTGACTTGTCGAACTACGAAGTCAAATCGGCAAAACGCAAAGGTGCATATGAATATCAGTATCACAAGGAAACTGGTCGAGATAAATTAATCAAGGACATGGAAGTCGGCCATCTGTTTTTCGATTATCACGACAACCTGAAGGAAGTTGATTTACGCTTCCTCGGCGGAGCAGCGTTGAAAGAGAAATATTTCCAAAAATGGCTCGACGCCTACCCAGACCCTTATCCCCAACGCTATCGAAAAAATATCACATATACACACGTCAAGAATCACGGCACACTGTTAATGACAATCAAAGATGGCGAAGTTATTTATCCCAATGTGTTACGCCAGGAGCCCTCGATTAATGTGGATTAGATTAGCAGGGGCAGTTGAACTGCAAATTGGCAAATAAATGTTTTCTATCCCTATTTTTCCAGCAACCTTGATGATGTGAATGGCAATCTGGTATTTCATTTTTTAGGAGATTGCATGAAGACCACCCGGTATTTCACAAATTTGCTGTTGATCCTGCTGGGCGTTTTATTCGCCAATGCCGGCGCGGCACAGCCGCAGCAAAGCGCGGACACCCACCCCTCACCCAACAACACACCCAAGCGCATCCTGTTTGTTGGCAACAGTTATTTTTACTACAACGACAGCCTGCACAACCACGTGCTGCGCATGGTCACCGCCGCCGACCCGGCCAGCGCGAATTCACTGCAATATAAATCGGCAACCATCAGTGGTGCGCCCCTCGCCCATCACAACATCGCGCATCTGCTGCTACCAGACGGGCTGGGAATCAAGCAGCCCTTTGATGTGGTGATATTGCAGGGTGCCAGCGGCGAGGCATTGTCTGATGCCGGACATGCCGCGTTTCGGCAACAGGTGCTCGAAATGAACAAAGAAATCAAGAAGCGTGGCGCCCGATCAGCGCTGTACATGACCCACGCCTATGTCAAACCGAACAAGGCCGCCAATCCAGACATGATCCGCAAGATAGAAGACATGTATGTATCCGTCGGCAAAGAGGCGGGCAGCATGGTCATCCCGGTGGGACTGGCGTTTGAAGAAGCCTATCGCCTGCGGCCAGACATCAAGCTGCACAAAGAATATGACGGCAGCCATCCCGACCTGATCGGCACCTATCTTGCCGCGTGCGTCGTTTACGCCAGCTTGTATGGCAAATCACCAGTCGGCAACACCTACGACTACTACGGCAAGATTGACAAGGCGACGGCGGCGTTTCTGCAAAAAGTGGCCGAAGATACGATACGGTGCGGAAATTTTCCAGTCGATAGACTCCTTGCAGCATGGCTCTCGCCAACAGGGTTTGGCTGCCATTGCACAGTCTTTCCTTGGCATCGCAAGGGTCAAGGCCAGACCGAACTCAGCAAGCAAAAGTCATCACTGCTCTAGCGACATTGCTTGCTGTACCGCGTTGAATTGCAGCGCCAAATTAGCTCCGTAATTGGCGCTATAATTAGCGCTTATTTCGACGCAAGGGGAACGCAAAGTGGAAACATTATTGGCCGATTTGACCATCAGCATGAGTGACTTCAAGAAAAATCCGGCAAAAGTCTTGCGCGAGGCGAACGCGCAGCCGGTGGCCGTACTCAGTCACAACAAGGCAGCGTTCTACATGGTCGATCCGACACTGTTTGCAGCGCTGGTTGATGCAGTCGAAGACGCGCAACTCATGCCGATGCTGAAAGCGCGCATCGCCAATGCCGCCAAGGGCAAGTACACCGAGGTTGATATTGACAGCATCTAAGCGCAAGCCCGCAACGGCAAAAAAGCCGACCTATCGCTTGGCATTCGAAGATCATGCGCTCGTCGAGTGGAATAAGCTTGATGGCTCGGTCAAAGAACCTTTGCGCCGTCTGCTCAAAAAGCGGCTTGAATCCCCGCGTGTGCCGAGCGCCGCGCTACACACCATTTTTCAATCCGGCGTCTGCCGTCGAAATTTCCCCTCCGCGTCCTTGACCTTATCCTCCGCCTTTTTCAGCGCCTCTTCCAGGCCGCTGATTCGTGCGTGGTATTCGGGCAGCCGCATGATTGAGTTGCCGCCCTTGTTCACCACAATACGTGTCTCGCCGGAAAGTGGATCCTGTCCGGATTCCAGCGCTTTTTTTGCCTTGTCGCGTTCCGTTTCGGCGGTTTTGATTTCGCCCTGCAATTTGTCGCGCAAGGCCGCGCGGGCGTCGCCGCGCTCTTTGATGTTGGAAAATTTTTGTTCCTTGCCGCTGCTGTCCTTGCTGTTCAATTTGATCGTGTTGACATTGGGATCCACTTTGACCACCGTCGCTTTTTCATTTTCCTTTGGCGGCTTGTCGGAGTAAGTCACCTTGCCGTCTTTGTCAACGTGGCGGTACAACAGCTTTTCGGCTTCCACCGGCAGGGCGAGTGTCAGGCAGGCGGCCGCTGCCAGCACGGCAAGCCATCGTCCAAAAATATCACGCATGCTCAATCTCCTTTTTGAATGGGGTGGCACTGGCATTGGTATTGGCCGCGCACACCGCGCAGGTGGTGTCCCGTTGGTAGCGCACCATGCGCCACGACAAGCTACGGGCATCAAACATGTGCAGTTTGCCGCCCGCTGGGGCATCGTTGACATCAGCCAACATCAGTATTGCCATCGTCGCCTGCATGGTGCCGATCACGCCGACCAGCGGGGCGAATACACCCATCACCGCGCAACGTTCTTCCTCGGCGTTTGAGTCATCAGGAAACAGACAGGCATAACACGGTGCATTGTCCCGGCGAAAATCAAAGCAGGTGACCTGTCCGTCAAAGCGGATCGCGGCACCCGACACCAGCATTTTTTGATACCGCACACAGGCCCGGTTGATGGCGTGGCGGGTGGCGAAGTTGTCGCTGCAATCGAGCACCATATCGACCTGGTCGACGCGCGCATCGAGCATGGCTTGATCAAGACGCTCGGCAATCACCTCGATTGCAATGGTTGAGTTGATCTGCTCCATCGCGGCTTTCGCCGATTGCGCTTTGTTGATGCCGATGGTGGCTTCGCGGTGGATCACCTGACGTTGCAAATTGGTCAGGTCAAC
>JANPNJ010000233.1:0-1609 GCA_031427395.1 Burkholderiales bacterium | reverse complement strand
CCCAGATGGCGCAGGGTCAACCGCCTGACAATATGCAACCGTGCGTGAAAAAAATGATCGGCGTCCGGCACCATGCAAACGGCGATATCGCGCCCGCGCGCCCAGGCAATCGAGTCGGCGGGCGGCACGGTGTCATCTTTTTCGCCGTGGATGAGCAGTGTGGAGGCGGGCGGCCTGCCGCCGTCGGCGATGTTTTCCCAATGCACCATGCGCGAAAACGCCGGGGCGATGAGCACCATCTCGTCCACCGCCGTTTTTTCCGAGGCGGCGAGCGTGACCGCGCCGCCAAACGAAAACCCCGCCAGCCACAGCGGCAGGTGCGGATGGATGTGTTGCGCATGGCGGATCACCGCCAGCATGTCCTCGGTCTCGCCGCGACCTTCGTCGTGCGCCCCCTTGGTCTTGCCGACACCGCGGAAATTGAACCGGTAGGCGGCCGCACCGGCTTCAACCATGGCACGCGCGAGTGTGGTGATGACCTTGTTGTCCATGCTGCCGCCGAAAAGCGGGTGCGGATGCGCGATCACCGCCACCGCGCGCGGTGGATGGGCAGACGGCACCTGCGCGGCGATCTCGATGTCACCGGCTGATCCCATGATCAGCGATTTTTCCGCGGGCACGGCCATCAGATTTTCAGCCGTTCCACAATCCGGCCGTTTTGCAAATGCTCACTGATGATTTCATCGATGTCACTCTTGTCCACATAGGTGTACCAGATTTCCTCGGGATAAACTACCAGCACCGGCCCCTCGCTGCAACGATCAAGGCAGCCCGCGAGGTTGATGCGCACCCGCCCCTGGCCATTGAGCCCGAGCTGTTTGATGCGCTGCTTGGCGTAATCGCGGATTTCTTCCGCACCCCGTTGTTGGCAGCATTGCTCGCCGTTCTTGCGCAGGTTGGTGCAAAAAAACACATGGTGTTGGTAATAGGGCATTTATGTTTTCCGGTGGGTTTGGGTCGTCATGTCGGCGGCGTGGTTGGCATCACGAATGAAAATTGTCGCCAAAAAAATCAACGCGGCGAGCGGCCAGATCTCATTCAGCCAGCGGGTCAGGCTGGCGAAATTGGCCAATTGTCCGTAAGGCCAGTTGAACAGGCGCAAGGTCTCGTCCAGCGCCGAATATACGCTGGAAAGTTTTGCCATTACACCACCGGTAAAAACCAGCACACTCGCCCAGAAGGCGCGCCAGCGGTGGCTGATGCGTGAAAACAAGACAAACAGGACCAGTCCCGCCATCACTCCCATGACCGTTGCCGGTGAGAGTGAGGCGGCAATCAACGGCGCCTTGAGCAGCAGCGCTGCCATCGACAGCTTCGCCAACACGCCAACCGTGAGCACCACGCCGACATTGGGCAGCGTGCGTTTTGTCCGGTGCAGGATCAACGACACAAACAACGCAAAGGCGCTGACATTCAGCGTCACTCCCACCACCTGTGGCAACAATATCAGCGGATCGTAGGCCGAGGCATGGATCGGCGTGGTGCCATCCGCCACAGCGGGCGCGGCCCGCAGACCCGCCTCAAAAAATGGAATGGCCGGATTCAGTTGCGCCACAAACCAGATTGCCAGCAACAACAATCCCCAGTCGGTGATCGGCTCGGCGGAAAA
>JANPNJ010000232.1:0-4918 GCA_031427395.1 Burkholderiales bacterium | reverse complement strand
CGCAAGCCGCTGATCGTCATCCAGGGCGCGAATGATCCGCGCGTCATCAAGGCCGAGAGTGACGATATAGTTGCTGCAGTCAAGAAAAATAATGTGCCGGTTGACTATGTGTTGTTTGCCGACGAAGGCCACGGCTTTTCCAAAAAGAAAAATACGCTCGAAGCCTATGAACGCATCCTGGCGTTCTTGGAAAAACATTTGAAAAACTAGCAACAGGCTGCGTGAATTGATGTGGTCATCTTCGTGGGTGCATCGCCCCCATCCCTGCCTTCCCCCGTTGCCGGGGGAAGGGGTCACAAATGGAGGGATTTGCTTACTTGCGAATGCCGGTATCCAGCAGCTTAATGAGTCAACTTGTTTTGCGCGTTGGACACCGGTTTTAACTTGAATGCCAACCAAACAGATTGCGGCACGAAGTCAGATCGGCAATTCGCCACCGACTTTGTAAACCAGTGTGAATTGTGCATTTCCCCACAGCTTTCAGCGGCGCGCGCAATCAATATGTCCCTGTCGTTATGGACGGCCTTGTTTGGCTCGTCGCGAAGCGCCGGCCTGGTTGCCCATACCGACACCCCCATAAGGCGCACCCTCAGTCATAAAAAACAAAAGGCCACTTGATTTCCAAGTGGCCTTTTTATTTTGGCAAACTGCTTATTCCGCGCGGGGTTTCAGGCAAAAAACACTGGAACACCGCGCCACGCCTGCATTATGCCGCCTCGCGTGATGCCTTCTTGCGCTCATGCTCAAGCAGGAAACGTTTGCGGATACGGATGGTTTTGGGTGTGATTTCGACCAACTCGTCGTCCTCGATCATTTCGATTGCGGACTCAAGCGTGATCTGGATCGGCGGCACCAGTGCCACGGCTTCGTCGGTGCCGGAGGAGCGCACGTTGGTGAGCTGTTTGCCCTTGATCGGGTTGACCACCAGATCGTTGTCGCGGCTGTGCAGGCCAATCACCATGCCTTCGTAAAGGCGGTCACCCGGCGAGACAATCATGCGGCCGCGATCCTGCAATTTCCACAATGCGTAGGCCACCGCATCGCCTTTTTCGGCGGAGATCAGCACACCGTTGCGGCGCGAGGCGATGTCACCACGCAGCGGCGCGTATTCGTCAAACACGTTGCTTTTCAGGCCGGTGCCGCGTGTCATGTTCATGAAGTCGGTTTGGAAACCGATCAGGCCGCGCGCGGGGATGCGGTAGTCGAGGCGTACCCGGCCACGGCCGTCCGGTACCATATCGACCAGATCGGCGCGGCGCGCGCCAAGCGCTTCCATCACCACGCCTTGATGCGAATCTTCGACATCAACGGTGAGCATTTCAATCGGTTCGCACTTGACGCCGTCAATATCCTTGTACACCACCATCGGCTTGCCGACCGCCATTTCAAAACCTTCGCGGCGCATGGTTTCGAGCAGGATGGTCAGGTGCAATTCGCCACGGCCGGATACGCGGAACACGTCGGTGTCTTCGGTTTCTTCCACTTTCAGCGCGACGTTGACCAGCAACTCTTTGTCAAGGCGCTCACGAATCTGGCGGCTGGTGACAAATTTGCCTTCCTGTCCGGCCAATGGCGACGTGTTGACCATGAAATTCATGGTGAGTGTCGGTTCATCGACGCCCATGGTCGGCAGCGCTTCCGGTTTTTCGATGTCGGCGATGGTGCAGCCGATCGACAAATCA
The DNA here is from genome assembly GCA_031427395.1 of Burkholderiales bacterium. Classification (GTDB taxonomy): domain Bacteria; phylum Pseudomonadota; class Gammaproteobacteria; order Burkholderiales; family Usitatibacteraceae; genus UKL13-2. The sequence goes on along the minus strand of JANPNJ010000232.1, from coordinate 3,236 downwards.
TCGATGCCGGTGATGAGCACAATTTCGCCGGCTTCAGCCACATCCAATTCAACTTTGTTTAACCCCTGAAAGCCCTGCACCAGACTCACGCGGGCCTTTTTCTGGGTGCCATTGGCCATCAGCATCACATCCTGCGCCGCACGAACCTTGCCGCGCCGCACCCGGCCAACACCGATGCGACCAACGTAGGTGGAATAGTCGAGCGCGGAAATTTGCAATTGCAGCGGCTCATCCGGGTTGCCCACCGGCTCGGGCACATGTTTGAGAATGGTGTCAAACAGGGCACGCATATTGTCCGGCTTTTCACCCAGCACCGTGGTTGCCCAGCCATTCAGCGCGGAGGCGTACACCACCGGAAAATCGAGTTGTTCCTCTGTCGCGCCCAATTTGTCCATCAAATCAAAGGTGTGGTTGACCACCCAATCGGCGCGGGCGCCGTCACGGTCGATCTTGTTGACCACCACGATCGGTTTTAACCCCAACGCCAGTGCTTTTTTGGTGACAAAACGCGTTTGTGGCATCGGCCCTTCGACCGCATCGACCAGCAGCAACACGCCATCGACCATCGACAGCACGCGCTCGACTTCGCCGCCAAAATCGGCGTGCCCTGGGGTGTCCACAATATTGATATGCACACCTTCGTAATCCACGGCGGTGTTTTTGGCCAGAATGGTGATGCCGCGCTCTTTTTCCAGATCGTTGGAATCCATCACCCGTTCGGCGATGTGCTGGTGTGCGGCAAAAGTGCCGGCCTGGTGCAGAAGCTTGTCAACCAGGGTGGTCTTGCCGTGGTCAACGTGGGCGATGATGGCGATATTTCTGAGGGCGCGTGGCATGGTGATGTGTTCCGGCATTCCAAAAAGACAATCGACCATTTTAGCATTGTGCAGCGCAAAAAAGCACGCTAAATCACGGGGTTAGCAAGTAAACCCCGGCATCCCACCGTCAACCATTGTGACTTCGGGCCGTGGCGGTGCATGCGTGATGCCAATAGGGTACAATTGCCATACCGTATTACTGTATTAAAAAAACCCACCCAGATTTGGGCTCCCCCCACTGCCATCATGTCCTCAATTTCCAAAGTAACCATCAAATACCAGGCAACGATCCCGCTGGAAATCCGCGAATTCCTGGGTGTGCGCCAGGGTGACGCCGTCGAGTACCGGATCGTGCGCAACGAAGTAACCGTCAAGCGCGTCACCACCCCGGATACCGCCTATTTGGCCGCAGTGGAAAAAACCCTTGCCGAGTGGGATTCAAAAGCAGACAACCATGCCTTCAAAGACCTTTGAGCGTTACGACGTGGTCGTCGTGCCCTTCCCCTTCACCGATAAAACCTCAACCAAACGCCGTCCCGCCGTTATCTTGAGCGGCGCGGCTGGTTTTAACCAACCGGCACAACACGCAGTCATGGCAATGATCACCACCGCAACCGAACACCCTTGGCCACTCGATACCCCGATTGCCGATTTGTCCAGCGCCGGCCTGAATGTGCCGTGTACGCTGCGTTTCAAGCTGTTTACACTCGATGTGCGGCTGATCGTCCGCCAGGCAGGCAGCCTGGGTCGCAAAGACCGCGCGGCCGTGGCCAAGTCCCTGCGCATGTTGATTCTTGAATCATGAAAAATCACCCCATCATTCGCTGGAGTGAGCCCAATGGCATGGCCGGCTCGGCACGCTGGCGCTCCGAGAACGGCATTGCGCCGCACAAACGTGTGCAAGTTGCGGACGAACAGATGTCTGCGGATACCGCCTACCGGCTGGCGTGCGAAGGCACGGCTTTGCTGTGGCGCGGCGATTTTCAGAACGCGCGGCAAATGCTGCTGGCAATGGGGAGGCGCGCTGATGAAAAAGCCCGCAATGCGCGTCGGCCACAGGCCACCGGCCTGACCAAATCCGGTCGTCCACCAAAGACAACAAAACCAGCCGTCGATGTGGCAACCGCGCCAATCGAGGCGTTCAATCAGCACCGCCTGGCGCAATCCCAGCGCGCCCGCACCCTCGGCATGTTGTTGCTGCCCATGGCGGGGGACTACACCGTCCTGCTGCGGCGCGCGCCGGATATGCAGCAGGCCTGCGTCGAGGCCTACGGCCTGCCCGGCAATGACGGCAGCAGCGGTGACTCGGTGGTGTCGATGCGTGAATTGCTCGGCCTCATCGGCGCGCACGAGTGGCGCAAAAAAGGCGTGCCGGTGGCCGCCCTCGGTGAAAACATCCATCCGCATTACGGGGTGTTTGCGCCGGTGCGCAACGAATACGTCGGCCTGGTGGCCGACACCCCCTTGCCCGGCAACGCAAAAAGCCTGCCGCTGGCCTTTGACATCGGCACCGGCACGGGTGTGCTGGCGGCGGTGCTGGCGCGGCGCGGCGTGGCACGCGTGGTGGCCACCGACACGGATTCACGCGCCATCACCTGCGCCAACGACAACATGCGCCGCCTCAAGCTGGCATCACGCGTGCAGGTGATTGAAGCGGATCTTTTTCCGGAAGGGCGCGCGCCGCTGATAGTGTGCAATCCGCCGTGGATTCCGGCGCGACCCAGTTCCCCCTTGGAAGGCGCCATCTATGACCCTGACAGCCGCATGCTGCGCGGATTTTTGTCGGGTCTGGCGGCACACCTCACCCCCGGTGGCGAAGGCTGGCTGATCCTGTCTGACTTGGCCGAGCACCTGAGTTTGCGCACACGCGATGAATTGCTTGCGACTATCGAAGCAGGCGGTTTGCAAGTGATCGAGCGGCACGATGTGCGCCCGACACATCCGCGCACAAGTGATGCGACTGACCCGCTGCACGCCGCGCGTGCCGCCGAGGTGACGTCACTTTGGCGCTTGGCGGCGCGTGACAAACCCTAAGCCCTAAACCGTAATCACCAATTGCTGGTAAAGCCCGCCGAACAGGGTTGATTTGTGAATCTGGCCGGGCTGGATATGATCCGGCAGCCACCAGTCGATGTCGTGCGCCCAGAGATCAAGGGCATACGGCTCCAGCCAGCGCAGCACCGGCTTGAATAAATAGCGCAACGGATGCAGAGGCCTCGGCAAATGGTAATCCACCACCACCACCCTGCCGCCCGGCCGGGTGACACGCAGTGCTTCGGCAAGTGTGCGGCGGCGCACTGCCTCGGGCTGTTCGTGCAGCAGAAAAAATATCACGGTTTGGTCGTAGCGTGCATCGGCAAAACCGAGTGCGGCGGAATCGCGCAGCCAGGCCGTGACGGGTGCGGCGGGGGTTATTTT
>JANPNJ010000231.1:0-1995 GCA_031427395.1 Burkholderiales bacterium | reverse complement strand
TGTTGGCCAAAAGTGTGTTGCCGTGGACGCTGGCCGGCTTTTTGCTGGCGTTGCTGACCGGGCTGACCATGTTTGTCATGCGTATCAGCGATTTGATCAATAACCCGATGTTCATCGCCAAAATATCCCTGTTGTTTGTGGCCGGCACCAATGCCGCCATTCTGCATGCGCGTGGCGCGCTTGATGCCACCAACCGCATTACCCGTTTTCAGGCATTATTTTCACTGCTGATCTGGTTTGCCGTCATTTTTTGCGGTCGCTGGATCGCCTACATTTAAGGAGCCGTCATGAATCGCCGCCAATTTGTTTTTACCTTCCCGCTTGTCACCTTTGCCCCCGGCCTGCTGGCGCATCACGGCTGGTCGAGCTTCGACGAAAGCCGTCCGCTTTATTTCGAGGGAAAAATCACTTCACTGAAATGGCAGAACCCGCATGTCGAGCTGACCATGGTGCTGACGGACCGCCTGGCCCTGCCCGCCGACCTCGCCAAACGCGCCTTTCCGGCGCAGGTGCAAGCCGTTGACGGCGCAAAAATTCTCGCCAATGCGGCGCTGCCGAAAGCACGCGGCGAGTGGGAGTTGGAGCTGGCACCGTTAACCCGTGTTGAAGCCTGGAAAGTGGCCAAACCACAGGTGGGGGACACCTTCGCCGCCGTGGGTTATACCTTCAAGGACGAAAAAAAACACGACGGCAAACAAATTGCCCGTGTCGAATATCTGATTGTCGGCGACAAACTGTACGGCCTGCGCTCGATGCCGGCATAAACAGGGGGAAGTTCACCGTGTTTGCCCTAAACTGGCGGCATGAGAATTCCCAAACGGCTGGAACCCCTGCTTGAAGACGGCCTGATTACCAGAGTGGTGCGGCAATTGATGAGCGGCAAGGAAGCCATGGTGTTTGTGGTGCGTTGCGGCGAGGACGAGCCCGCCCGCTGCGCCAAGGTGTACAAGGAAGCCAACAAACGCGCCTTCCGCCAGGCAGTCGATTACACCGAAAACCGCAAAACCAAAAATTCCCGGCAGGCGCGCGCCATGGCCAAGGGCACCCGTTTTGGCCGCCAGGCACAGGAAGCCGCGTGGCAAAGCGCCGAGGTGGATGCCCTGTACCGCCTTGCCGCCGCCGGTGTGCGCGTCCCCAAGCCCTACAATTTCCATGAAGGCGTGCTGCTGATGGAGCTGGTGACCGACGCCGACGGCAATGCCGCGCCGCGTTTGAACGATGTTGAATTCAGCGAAGAGCTGGCGCGGCAAACCCATCAACAATTGATTGGTGAAGTGGTGCGCATGTTGTGCGCCGGGGTCATTCACGGCGACCTGAGTGAATTCAATATCCTGATGGGTGCCGAGGGGCCGGTGATTATCGATTTGCCACAGGCCGTGGATGCCGCGGGCAACAATCACGCCGAAGCCATGCTCACCCGCGACGTGAATAATTTACGCCACTACTTCGGCCAATTCGCGCCAGAGTTGCTGAAAACCGCCTATGCCGCCGAAATTTGGGCGCACTACAAAGCGGGCAAATTAACCAACGACATACCACTCACCGGCCACTTCAAAGTCAGCCGCAAAAAAGTGGACATGGAAAGTGTGCTGCGCGAAATCGAGGACGTGCAGTTGGAGGAGAAGGCGCGACTGATGCGGATGGCGGAGTGACAATTTTATAGAAGTGGATAAAAAACCATTGCGCAATTTATCCGCTTCGCGCCATTCGTCGTCCCAGCGGAGGCTGGGACCCAGTCCAGTCGTTTTTCAGTGATACAAAGTGCTGGATTCCAGCCTCCGCTGGAATGACGTTCTTTGACGAGTTGCGTCAAAAATGACTGCGCCATTGTTTTGGAAAGTGGCACGACCAGAATTGCTGACTACCCGCGCTTCTTCTCTTCCTTTTTCAGCTTCTTCGCTTCTTTTTTTTCCTTGGGCGATTTGGCAGGTTCTTTTTTGGCCATTTTTTTTGTGTCTTTGCTTTTGCTCATGGTGAATTCTCCTGGGTCAGTCG
>JANPNJ010000230.1:0-8686 GCA_031427395.1 Burkholderiales bacterium | reverse complement strand
GCGTCTTCCAGCAAGGATTGCAGCAGCCGCATCACCGGCGCCTCCTCCTTGCTGTCAGTCGTGCCCGCACCGGCCTCCGATGCATCGCCAATATCCTTGCCAAGCGCGAGTGCATGGCCGCTGATTTCGTCGGTGCGGCGATAAAAACGATCCAGCGCCGCGAGTACCTGCCCCTCAGGACAGGACGCGGGAATGACCGTGCGTTTGAGTACCCGCTCCAGGTCATCGAGTGCGCCCACATCATCGGGGTCAGCCAAACCAACCAGCAATCCGACACCTTGATTATTCAGCACCACCGCGCGGCAGCGGCGCGCGGCGGCTTCGGGCAGCAGCTTGATCAATTCCGGCCGGAATTCGAAATGGCTGAGATCGACAAAGGCAATGCCAAGCTGCCTTGACAACAACTGCGCCAGTTGATTTTCGCTTAAGACGCCGGTCTGCACGAGCACATGACCGAGTCGCTTGCCGGTCGCCAGTGAGGTGGCGACCGCATCGTCGCGCACCTGCGGCGTAATGACGCCCTCACTGACCAATAAATCGCCGACGCGCTCGCTGGAGCGGCTGCCCCGGCGTCCAACGATGGCTTTGTCAGGCGTTTTATTCATGATTGGTCATGTCCCAGTCAGCGAAATTAAGACCCAGTAGGCCTAAAAAACCAGTTGCCGTCAATAGCTGCTGCATCCGTGTGGCCGCAACCCGTCAGCCACAGCCGGATGCCGGATTATGCAAACGGATGCTGCAGGACGATTGTTTCATTTCTGTCGGGACCAGTTGAAATCAGCGCCAACCGAACCCCGACCAATTCCTCCATCCGCCGCAAATAGGCCTGCGCCGCCTTTGGCAACTGGTCAAATTGTTGAATCCCAAACGTGCTGTCGCGCCATCCGCAATGACTTTCATACACCGGCGTGCAATTGGCAATGGATTCGGCGCCATAAGGCAGAATATCGACCGTTTTGCCGTCAAGCTGATAACCCGTGCAGATTTTCAATTCGTCCTGGCCGTCAAGCACATCCAGCTTGGTCACACACAGCCCGGAGAGCCCGTTGATCTGCGCGGCGCGTTTCAGGGCAGCGGCGTCAAACCAGCCGCAGCGGCGCGGCCGCCCCGTCACCGAACCATACTCGTTGCCGCGATCCCGCAAGCGCTGACCGACATCATCATTTAGCTCGGTCGGAAACGGCCCCGAGCCGACACGGGTGGCATAGGCCTTGGTGATGCCCAATACATAGTGCAAGGCCTGCGGCCCGACGCCGGCCCCGGCGGAGGCCTGCCCCGCCAGACAATTGGAGGAGGTGACAAAAGGATAGGTGCCATGGTCAACATCGAGCATGGCCGCCTGCGCGCCTTCAAACAACAACTGCCCGCCTGCGGCCATCACTTGCTGCAAATCCGCTGCCACATCGGCCATCATGGGTTTCAGGCGCTCGGCCATCGCCAAGGTCGGTTCATAAACGGAATCAAACGTGACCGGTGCCGCACCCAGATACTTGGTCAGGACAAAGTTGTGGTAATCCAGCACCTCGGTCAATTTGGCTTTGAATCGATCCGGGAAGCGCAGATCGTTGACACGTATCGCGCGCCGCGCGACCTTGTCCTCATAACAAGGACCAATGCCGCGTCCGGTGGTGCCGATTTTGGCGTCACCCTGTTTGATTTCGCGCGCCTGGTCGAGCGCAACATGGTAGGGCAAAATCAACGGACAGGCTTCCGAAATACGCAGACGCCCAACCACATCGAGTCCGGCCAGCGTCAATTCATCAATTTCCTTCAGCAGCGCCTCCGGCGACAACACCACGCCGTTGCCGATGTAACAGGTGACATGCGGGTGCAACATGCCCGATGGAACCAGCCGCAAAATGGTTTTGACGCCATTGACCACCAGCGTGTGTCCGGCATTGTGCCCGCCCTGGAAGCGCACCACCCCGGCCACATTTTCAGTGAGCCAGTCAACAATCTTGCCCTTGCCCTCGTCACCCCACTGCGTGCCGATCACCACCACATTTTTTTTCATGCCTATTGCCTTCCTTATGCCTTGTGCTTTGTTGAAACCACTTGCCATTGTCCGTCGATCATTTTCAATTCACGGTCACACTCGACCGGGGCATTGTCCAGACGTGTGATCACCACTTCGCCCGCTGCCCTTAATTGTTTCATTACTTTGCGCGCCGCCGCATCGGGATGTTGCGGGGCAAGAACAGGCGACACCACGACAGTGGCATCTGGCACCAGCGGCAGCAAGGCTTTCAAATCCATCGAGAAGCCCGTGGCCGGCCGTGCCCGGCCAAACACCCGGCCCACATCATCGTAGCGCCCGCCACGCGCAACCGCATCGGCGGCACCCTCCGCATAGGCCGCAAAGGCGATGCCGCTTTCGTAATCGAAGCCGCCCAGCTCGCTTAAATCAACCGACACCACGATACCCTGCGCCGCAAAATGCCGGGCAATGCGCTCAAGCTCATCAAGCGCGCGCGTGATGCGTCCGCCCGCCGGCAGAATTTTTCGGGCGCGTGCAATCACGCTTTCATGGCCGTCGCCATACAGGCTCGGCAATGCGGCCAGACCCGCAATTGTGCCGCCGTGCTGGTCTGCCAAAGTTTGCAACAGCGGCACGTCCTTGGCGGTGACGGCGGCGAACAGTGCCTCGCGTTCATCGGCGGAAACATTGGCCGCATCGACCAGCGCGCGGAAAATTTCCGAGTGCCCAATATCTAGTTTTGCGGCTTTGACACCAACATCAGCCAGCGTATCGAGCATCAGTTGCTGCACCTCGATGTCGGCGTCCAGCCCGGCGTGGCCGTACAGCTCCGCCCCGACCTGAAACGGCTGGCGCGATTTGCCGAGGCCGGACGGCCGCGTGTGCAACACGCTGCCGGCATAACACAGCCGGGTCACGCCTTTCCTGTTGAGCACATGGGCGTCAATCCGCGCCACTTGCGGGGTGGTGTCGGCGCGCAGCCCCATCATGCGCCCCGACAACTGATCCACCAGCTTGAAGGTCGCCAGATCCATGTCGTGCCCCACCCCGGACAACAGCGACTCGACGTATTCGAGCAACGGCGGCATGACCAATTCATATCCGTGCGCGGCAAACAGGTCAAGCGCCGCACGGCGCATGCGCTCGAGCTTCAATGCCTCGGCGGGCAATACATCCTCGATATTCTCAGGCAGCGCCCAGATGGTCATGTCATGTCACTTCACAACAGTTCATTTCAAAAACAGCAACAGCGCAAGGCCGGTGAGCATCGCTGCCAGCCCCGCGAAGCGCAGTTGCCCGTCAGATAATTTCATCGCCTGCTGCATGGTTTCGCGCCAAGCGGCAGGCGCGACAAACGGCATGATGCCCTCAAAAACAAGCATCAGTGCGCCTCCCGCCAACAACAAGTCCCAGAATTTCATTGTCAATCCGTCCGTCACATCACAAAACTACGCAACAAAAACGGCGCGCTCTTTTCAGAACGCGCCGTTGGTGAATTATACGCACTTTCAGGTTGCCGGGCAGACGCTGCAAGCACCGGCAACCCGCAGTCTATTTGCCCCTGCCCGGATTGCGCAGGTACTTGAAAAAATCAGAGCTGGGCTCCAGCACCATCACATCGGACTTGTTTCTGAAGCTCTCGCGGTAGGCTTCCATGCTGCGGTAAAACGAATAAAACTCGGCGTTGCGTGAATACGCCTGGGCATATATCCGCGCGGCCTGGGCGTCCCCCTCACCCTTGGTTTTTTGCGCGTCGCGGTAGGCTTCGGCAAGAATCACCGTGCGTTGCTTTTCCGCATCCGCCTTGATCTTGTCGGCGTCCCCCGAGCCGGTGGCACGCAATTCATTGGCCACCCGCTTGCGCTCTGAATCCATGCGCCGGTAAACGTCGGCGGAAATTTCCGGCACCAGGTCAACCCGCTTCAGACGCACATCCAGCACCGAAATGCCGATGGCACGCGCATCGGCGTCGGCCTTGACCCGCAGGTTTTGCATGATGGTCTCACGCTTGCCGGAAATCACCTCTGCCAATGTCCGTTTGCTGAATTCGTCACGCAGGTCGTTGTTGATCGACTGTGCCAGCCTGAGTTCTGCGGCGGTGATGTCACCGCGCGTTGACACAAAGAATTGCTTCACGTCGATGATGCGGTATTTGACAAACGAATCCACCAGCACGTTGTTTTTTTCGCTGGTCTGGATGCGCTCGGCGTCCTTGGTGTCGAGCGTCTGGATGCGCGTGTCGTACATGCGGATGTTTTCAATCAGCGGTATCTTGAAGTAGAGCCCGGGGTCGGTGTGAATGGCAACCACTTCGCCCAAGCGGAAACGGATCGCGTTTTGGCGTTGGTCAACCGTGAAGGCGGTCATGATCAATGTGATCAGGACGCCGATGGCCACAACTGCAAGAAAAGGAATATTTTTTTTCATGTTTGTCTCCCGGTCAGCGGCCGTCACGCGAACGCAAGTCGCGGCGCGCGGCCACGGGATCCGGTGCGGCGGTGGCCGGTGGATCACTCAACGTGACCGATTTTGCGACCGGATCCTGGCTTTGCGACTGCGGCGCATTGGACATTTGCATCAGCTTGTCCAGCGGCAAATACAGCAGGTTTTGCCCGCCCTTTTGATCGACCACGATTTTGCTGGTGTTTTGCATCACCTGCTGGATGGTGTCCAGGTACATCCGTTCGCGTGTCACCTGCGGCGCTTTTTCATACTCGGCAACCACCGCCGAAAAGCGTGATGCGTCACCCTGCGCGTTGGCCACCACACGCTGTTTGTGGCCACTGGCCTCCTCAATCAGACGCGCGGCCAAACCGCGCGCCTTGGGGATAATGTCATTGGCATAAGCCTCACCTTCGTTTTTCAGGCGCTCCTTGTCCTGCTTGGCGCGCACCGCGTCGTCAAAACTGGCCTGCACCTGTTCGGGCGGCTGGGCATTCTGCAAATTGACGTTTGACACCGAGATGCCGGTTTTGTAACGATCCAGGATGTCCTGCATCAGCACTTTTACGCGCGTGGCGATTTCGCCGCGGCCCTCATACAGCACAAAATCCATTTTGCTGCTACCCACCACTTCGCGCATCGCTGTTTCGGCGACCTGGCGAACCGCTTCATCCGGGCTGCGATTGTTGAAAAGGTATTCCTCCGGGTTTTTCAGCAAATATTGCACCGCGAACTGCAAATCAACAATATTCTGATCCTCGGTCAGCATCAAGGCCTCTTCCTTCATCTTGGCCTTTTGGTTGTTGCGGTGGCCGACTTCGATGGCGCGCAGATTCTGGATGTTGACCACCTCCACCGTCTCAAACGGATACGGCCAACGCCAGCGCGGGCCGGGAGAAGTGGTCTGGGAATATTTCCCCAAACGCAGCTCAATACCACGACTGCCCTCTTCCACAATATAAAAACCCGTCGCCAACCAGACGGCCAGCGCGAGACCGGCCGCCAAAGCAAAGCCGCCGCCCATGGCTGCGCCCGAAGGTGGTGACAACCCGCCACCGCCGTTGTTGTCGCCGCCACCGCCGGGTTTTTGCCCGAACAACCCGGAAATTTTCTGGGTGAACTTCTTGATAATCTGGTCAAGATCCGGCGGGCCGTCGTTGCCGCCGCCGCTGCCACCACCGCGCTTGCCCCATTGGGGATCATTCAGCGACATTTCCGACAACCCATCACCCGCCGCACCCGTGGTGCGCACACGCCTGGCAGCCAGCAGGAATTGCAGGCGCAGGAACGGCCAGGCCAACAATGCCAGCGCGGCCGAAATAACTTGAATCAACAACGATCGTGGACTCGATCGCATAGCGCAACTCCGCAACAAAATAATCAAGAAAATGCCGACAGCGGCGGGTTTCCCTGCCGAATGCCAACGGTGTGTGGTGGTTGCACGCCGGGTATTGCCAATGATGCGCCGTACCCCAAAAAATCGGTGTGGACGGTTGCGCCTGGTGCGACAGCGGCTTGTTCGATCAGCGCCCCGCGCAATAAATCGATGCCGACACCACTTGCCGCACTCAATCGAACTTCGGAAATTTTACCACTCTCGCCGCGCAGAATTGATGGCGGCGCATTGCTTTCGAGCAAATCTATTTTGTTCAAGACCAGAATTTGCGGAATGTGTCCTGCACCGATTTCAGCCAACACCTTTTGCACATCCTCAATCTGTTGCTCCCGCGCCGGATTGGCCGCATCGACCACATGCAGCAATACATCCGCTTCCAGTGCCTCGGTCAGGGTGGCGTGAAACGACGCCACCAATCCATGCGGCAATTCCCGGATGAATCCAACCGTATCAGAGAGGGCGATTTGGCAGGATGGGGACAAAAACACCCGGCGGGTGGTGGTGTCGAGGGTCGCAAACAATTGATTGGCAACGTAGCTGTCCTCTCTGGCCAATCGATTGAACAGGGTCGATTTTCCCGCATTGGTGTAACCGACAATCGACACCGCAAACGTCCCGGCGCGGCGGCGGCCGGCGCGCTGGGTGCGGCGCTGGCGCTCCAGTTTGGCCAATTTTTCCTTCAGGCGCCGGATGCGGTCTCCCACCAGGCGGCGGTCAATTTCCAACTGGGTCTCGCCTGGCCCGCCGCGCACGCCAATACCACCGCGCTGGCGCTCCAAGTGTGTCCATCCCTTGACCAGCCTGGTCAGCAAATGCTGCATCTGCGCCAACTCAACCTGCAATTTGCCTTCGGCTGAGCGCGCCCGCTGGCTGAATATTTCGAGAATCAAATCGGTGCGATCCATTACCCGCACCTTGTCGGCACCCAGGGCTGTTTCCAGATTGCGAATCTGGATCGGCGACAACTGGTGATCGACCACCACCAAGGTGGATTCATATTCGTCCACCAGGATTTTGAGTTCTTCCACCTTGCCGCTGCCGGCAAACGTGGCCGCATTGGGCTTCTGGCGCTTGCCGGTGAGGCTGGCTGCCACAGTTGCACCGGCCGTGGTGATCAGCTCACGCGCCTCGGCAATGCGCGACTCCAGACCGCCTTCGCCGAAATCAAGCGCAAGCAGAACCGCGTTGACGCGTGCCGAGGTGGTCAATGGGAATGGGGGTTTCAACGGGACTCTTCAGCTATCTGCCATTGACGCCAAAGACCAGTCCAGCTGACAGGCCAGTCGGTGCGCCAATCAACGCCCGCGACCGGTCAGCCTTCGCCGGCAGCCGCATCAAATGGCACGGACACCGCGCGGGTCGGCACGACGGTGGAGATGGCGTGCTTGTACACCATTTGTGTCACGGTGTTTTTCAGCAGCACCACATATTGGTCGAACGATTCAATCTGGCCTTGCAGCTTGATGCCATTGACCAGATAAATCGAGACGGGGACATGTTCCTTGCGCAAAATATTCAGGAACGGGTCTTGTAACAGTTGCCCTTTTGTACTCATTTTCTTATTCTCCAACCAAGTTGTAATCGGCTTGACTTACCCGCCAAAGGCAATCCGAACCATCACCATACCCGCTGATGATGGTTTTTTTGAAATTGCCACCCTGAATCAACAGGGAATGACAATCCTACGGCATTTTTGTTCCGTATAACAGGCGAATTGACCGTTATTTCACGAATTTATCGGGTGCTGTCCGGTTTGCAACGCAAACTTGCCACGTCAAATCAGCAAAATCACCCAGATTTTGCTCGCCATCACCCGTATTTACGCTTCATGCGGATGCGCCCACGACGGCGTTTGTCTTCCTGGCCTTTGGTCAGCGCGGGCGGTTTCCTGCCGCGAAAGGGGTTGGCACCCTGCTTGAGCTCGACCCGCAACGGTGTGCCGCGCAGCTTGAAGGTCTCCATGAAGCGCCCTTCCAGATAGCGAATATAGCTTTCATGCACGCCATCCAGGCCGGAGCCATGCACGATCACCAGCGGGGGGTTGTGTCCCCCTTGGTGGGCATAACGCATTTTTGGCCGGTGCAGGCCGTTGAGCGGTGGTTGGTGGGCGGCGGTGGCGGCCATCAGGGCGCGGGTCAATTTCGGTGTGGAGAGCTTCGCCATGGCCGCCTGGAAGGCGTTGTCCACCGAGGCAAACATGGGGTTGAGCCCCATGCCGTCCTTGGCCGAGATGGTGTGCATGTGGGCAAACGCCAAAAAATGCAGCTTGCGGTCAAAATCGGCCTTGGTGCGCTCGCGGGTGTAATCGTCGAGGTTATCCCATTTGTTGATCGCCACCACCAGCGCCCGCCCGGATTCGACAATAAAACCGGCGATATGGGCATCCTGCTCGGACACTTCCTGCCGCGCATCGAGCACCAGAATCACCACATGGCAATCGGCAATGGCTTGCAGGGTTTTGATGACGGAAAATTTTTCGACTGCCTCAAACACCTTGCCACGGCGGCGGATGCCGGCTGTATCGATCAAGGTGTAATCCTTGCCGTTGCGGTGCAGCGGAACAAAAATGGAATCACGGGTGGTGCCCGGCTCGTCAAAGGCGATCATGCGCTCCTCGCCCAACAGCTTGTTGACCAAGGTGGATTTGCCGACGTTGGGGCGGCCGATGATAGCGATTTTCGGGTGTTTCGGATCGGCTTCTTCTTCGGCTGCCGGGAAATTTTCCAGCATGTCCTCGATCAACTGGCGCACGCCCTCGCCGTGCGCGGCGGAAATGGCCACCGGCGCGCCGAGCACGGGGCCAAGATTGCCTATGCTGGCGAACTCAGCAATCTTGTCGCGGAGCATGTTGTGGAGGCGGGTGCGGTGGC
>JANPNJ010000229.1:0-3451 GCA_031427395.1 Burkholderiales bacterium | reverse complement strand
CAGGCCATGGCACGCCGAATCAATCAGCGCGGTGAGGGCGGCGACATCGAGCGGACGTTTTTTGCCGGCAATGGTGACATTGAGGGTGGAGGCGACCGCATTGGCCACGGGGGCTTTGGCGGCACGTTCGGCGGCGCGTTCACTGTTGCGCTTTTCGCGGTAGAGCACATAGGAGCGGGCAACCTCGTGAGCGCCACCGCGCATCAGCGCCAGTTCGACCTGATCCTGCACGTCTTCAATGTGAAAGGTGCCGCCGGACGGCTTGTGGCGCAACAGGGCATTGACCACCACCTTGGTGGTTTGCTGCACCTGGTCACGCATGCGCGCCGAGGCCGCTTCCTGGCTGCCGTTGACGGCAATAAACGCCTTGGTGACGGCAACCGCGATCTTCTGGGGCGCAAACGACGCCACCGCGCCGTTGCGACGAATAATCTTGTAGTCCATGTACCGCGACTCGGCCGAATCAGTATTTCCGGTGTTAAAAGTGGGGTTGACGAGCGGATTCACCGGATTAATATCGGTACCAAGTCTCATGTGCTGTCTCCTGTTGGGATTTATTTTTGTTGAAAATCAACTACTTATCCCCACAAACGGCAATATTTTGGACATTTCCGGCGCACGTCAGGCCAATGCCTGGGTGCTGAGGGCAGTAAAAAAGCGGTGGAGTTATCCACAGCAAATCCACCGCGCGTCCCAACCTTATGAGGGGGGTTAGGAACAGAAATATCCACAAGATGTAGTGTCCGCTTGGGTTGGCAACACAATATATCGCGGCAAAACAATCTGCAAGTGATATTTTTTTCACCTCAAAAATCCTTAAAAATCAGACTGTTAAAGCGCCAAAAAGAGGGATTGGCGAATAAACCACTTCATGTGTTACATGAAGTTTTAAAACTCAATATTTGACGGGTGTTTTGAGGCAAAAATGCCTGAAAACAGGCGTCAAATAAGGAGTTTTAATTATTTTTGCATATCATTTTTTGCGGCGAGGATGCGGCCGGGCACCTTGCAACTGCGCGCGGCCTTGTTTTATGCCAGGGACAAACCGGCGCGTTTGCTAAACTGCGGGTTTTCGTCTGCATAAAACTAGAGGCGCGTGATGAGCATCAAAAGCGACAAATGGATTCGCCGCATGGCCGAGCAACACGGCATGATTGAGCCCTTCGAGCCGGGCCAGGTGCGCGAGCAGGACGGCAAACGCATTGTCAGCTACGGCACCTCCAGCTACGGCTACGACATCCGCTGCTCGAGTGAATTCAAACTGTTCACCAACATCAACTCGACCATTGTTGACCCGAAAAATTTTGATCCGAATTCGTTTGTCGACATCAACGCCGACTTTTGCATCATCCCGCCGAATTCATTCGCGCTGGCGCGCACCGTCGAATATTTCCGCATCCCGCGCAATGTGCTGACCGTGTGCCTGGGCAAATCCACCTACGCGCGCTGCGGCATCATCGTCAATGTCACCCCCTTCGAGCCGGAGTGGGAAGGCCATGTGACGCTGGAGTTTTCCAACACCACGCCGCTGCCCGCCAAAATCTACGCCAACGAAGGCATCGCGCAAGTGCTGTTTTTCGAGAGTGATGAAGTGTGCGAAACGTCCTACAAAGACCGCGGCGGCAAATACCAGGGACAAAAGGGCGTGACGCTGCCCAAGATGTAGCGGGGTTTCTCGCGCCTGTTTACCTATTACCTGTTTACCTGTTTACCTGTTTACCTGTTTCCCCTTCACCACCACCCATGCCCATCCGCTCCCGCTTCGCCCCCAGCCCCACCGGTTATCTGCACATCGGTGGTGCCCGCACCGCGTTGTATGCGTGGGCATTTGCCCGCCGCCACGGTGGTACCTTCATTTTGCGTATCGAAGACACCGATGTGGAACGCTCCACGCCAGCGGCAGTACAGGCCATTCTCGACGGCATGGCGTGGCTTGGCCTCGATGTCGACGAGGGTCCGTTTTACCAGATGCAAAAAATGCCGCGCTACAAAGAAGTGATCGCCGACATGCTGGATAAAGGCACGGCTTACCACTGTTATATGCCGACGGCGGAATTGGACGCGCTGCGCGAAGCCCAGCGCGCGCGCGGCGAAAAACCGCGCTACGACGGCACCTGGCGTCCCGCGCCGGGTAAAAACTTGCCGCCGATTCCGGCTGGTGTTGCGCCGGTGGTGCGTTTTGCCAATCCGCTGGATGGCATGGTCACCTGGGTCGATGCCGTCAAAGGCAAAATCGACATCGCCAACCGCGAGCTCGATGACCTGGTGATCGCCCGCGCCGACGGCACCCCGACCTACAATTTTTGTGTGTGTGTGGATGACTGGGACATGCAAATCAGCCACGTCATCCGCGGCGACGACCACGTCAACAACACCCCGCGCCAGATCAACATCCTCGCCGCACTCGGCGCGGCCATTCCCGTTTATGCGCATTTGTCGATGATTCTCGGCGACGACGGCCAAAAACTCTCCAAACGCCACGGCGCGGTGTCGGTGATGGACTATCCCGGACAAGGCTATGTGCGCGACGCCGTGGTCAATTACCTGGCGCGGCTGGGCTGGTCACACGGTGACGCCGAAATTTTTTCGATGGCCGAATTTTGCCAATGGTTTGACCTCGACCACATCACCGCCTCGGCGGCGCAATTCAACACCGAAAAACTGCAATGGCTGAACCACGAATACATCAAAAAAATGCCGGCCGAACAACTGGGTGCGCAGCTTTTGCCTTTTTTGCACAAGGCCGGTTTGCCGGTCGAAAAGGGACCGGCACCAGCGGCGGTGGCCGATGTGCTGCGCGAGCGCGCCACTAACCTGGTGGAAATGGCGGCGCAGGCGCATTATTTTTATGTGCGGCCAACAGTGGACGCAGCACTGCTTTCACAACATTTGTCCGATACGGCCAAACCCGCCCTCCACAGCCTGCTGGCCGCGCTGCCAGAGCTTGAATGGAACAAGACCGCCATCAGCGCCACCATCAAGGCCATGGCCGCCGAACACGGCCTGAAACTGCCGCAATTGATGATGCCGCTCAGGGTGTGCCTCACCGGGCAGACCCAAAGCCCAGGTGTGGACGCGGTAATGATGGTGCTGGGCCGCGAGGAAGCGCTGGCTCGTTTGCAAACCGCTGTCACGCAGATGTGACACTGGGCAAAAAAGCGAATGGATGGCTTGGCATTTTGGCGCTGTTCACGCTATAATCTCGCTCTTGCCTGTGGGGGTATAGCTCAGCTGGGAGAGCGCTTGCATGGCATGCAAGAGGTCAGCAGTTCGATCCTGCTTATCTCCACCACACCATTTAGCAGTACCGTAATTTGACGACAAGGTCCCCATCGTCTAGAGGCCTAGGACATCGCCCTTTCACGGCGGTAACGCGAGTTCGAATCTCGCTGGGGACGCCAACATAATCAGGGGCTTGGTCGCATGACCAAGCCCTTTTTTATTTTTCATC
>JANPNJ010000228.1:0-7298 GCA_031427395.1 Burkholderiales bacterium | reverse complement strand
TATGCGGTGAAGGAACTGTTCCCCGAAGCCCAGGTGACGATCGGCCCGGTCATCGAAAACGGCTTCTATTACGACTTTGCCTACAAGCGCCCGTTCACGCCGGACGACCTGGCGGCGATCGAAAAGCGCATGGCTGAACTGACCGTCAAGAACGAGCCCCTCGTGCGCCGCGTGCTGCCACGCGATGACGCCGTGGCGTATTTCAAAGGCATGGGCGAACATTACAAGGCCGAGATCATCGCCAGCATTCCGGCCGACCAGGATGTGTCGCTTTATGCCGAGGGCGATTTCACCGATCTCTGCCGCGGCCCGCATGTGCCATCCACCGGCAAACTGAAAGTCTTCAAGGTAATGAAAGTTGCCGGTGCCTATTGGCGGGGAGATGCCAAAAACGAAATGCTGCAACGCATTTACGGCACGGCATGGGCGAAAAAAGAAGATCAGGAACAGTACCTGCACATGCTGGAGGAAGCAGAAAAGCGCGACCACCGCAAACTCGGCAAATTGCTCGATCTCTTCCATATGCAGGAAGAAGCGCCTGGCATGGTGTTCTGGCATCCCAAGGGCTGGACGATCTGGCAGCAGGTCGAGCAGCACATGCGCCGTGTCTATGAAAAAAACGGCTATCAGGAAATCAAATGCCCGCAAATTCTCAATCGCACACTGTGGGAGCGCACCGGGCACTGGGATAACTACCAGGACAATATGTTCACCACCGAGTCGGAAAAACACGACTACGGGATCAAGCCGATGAATTGTCCGGGGCATGTGCTGGTGTTCAATTCCGATTTGCGTTCCTATCGCGATCTGCCGTTGCGCTACGGCGAATTCGGCTCCTGCCACCGCAATGAGCCATCCGGTGCGCTGCATGGCATCATGCGGGTGCGCGGCTTTGTGCAGGACGACGGCCATATTTTCTGCACCGAAGCGCAAATCCAGGCCGAATGCACCGCTTTTAACCAGCAGGCGCTCGCCGTTTACAAGGATTTTGGCTTCCAAAACATCGCCATCAAGATCGCCCTGCGGCCACTCAAACGAGTCGGTTCGGACGAAACCTGGGATCGTGCCGAAAACGCGCTGCGGGAGGCGCTGCGTTCATGTGGCGTCACTTGGCAGGAATTGCCCGGCGAAGGCGCCTTTTACGGTCCCAAGATCGAATACCACCTGAAAGACTCCATCGGCCGCTCATGGCAATGCGGCACCATCCAGGTGGACTACAACACCGCCGGACGGCTGGGTGGCGAATATGTCGATGCCCACAGCAACCGGGTGGCACCGGTCATGCTGCACCGTGCCATTGTCGGCTCGTTGGAGCGGTTTATCGGCATCCTGATCGAAAACCACGCGGGTGCCTTGCCCCTGTGGCTGGCGCCGGTGCAGGTGGTGGCCATGAATGTCACCGAAAGCCAGGCCGCCTATGTTTCCAAGGTGGTGGAGACCCTGAAAAGCGCTGGAATCCGTGTCCAGGCCGATTTGCGAAATGAGAAAATTTCCTATAAAATACGGGAACATAGCGTTCAAAAAGTACCTTATCTGCTCGTTCTGGGCGACAAGGAAATGGACGCTGGTACCGTGACTGCACGGATTCGAGACGGCAAGGGCGGCGGCGAAAATCTCCCCCCGATGTCCATCGAAGCATTCATTTCCCGCGTACAGGATGATGTATCGGCAAAACACTAGCCGGTGCCCGTGCTGTTGCGCATACCGTTTTTCCCCTTGCGGGGTGAGTCCTTGAGGTGGCCATCGTTGGCGACCCAAGATTGTCGTTAATTTTCAGGAGAGTTTTATCGCTACCGAAAAAGATGTTCGAATCAATTCGGAAATACGTGGTGTTACCGAGGTTCGATTGCTTGGCCCCGAGGGCGAACAACTTGGCATTGTCAGCATGATGGATGCCCAGCAGCGCGCCGAAACGGCGGAATTGGATTTGGTGGAAATCGCCCCCACGGCGAAACCACCCGTGTGCCGGATCATGGATTACGGCAAATTCAAATATCGCGAGGCGAAAAAAGCCCACGAAGCCAAGCTCAAGCAGAAACAAATTCAGGTCAAGGAAGTCAAATTCCGGCCCGGCACCGATGATGGCGACTACAACATCAAAGTGCGCAACCTGAAGCGGTTTCTCGGTGAAGGCGATAAAACCAAAATCACGCTCCGATTCAGGGGGCGTGAAATGGCGCACCAGGAGTTGGGTTTTCAGCTTTTGAAGCGTGTCGAAGCGGATTTGACGGAAATTGGCCAAATTGAGCAGTTTCCAAAAATGGAAGGCCGTCAGATGGTCATGATGGTCGGACCGAAAAAGAAAATTTAAGGAGTGCATCGCTCCGGCTGTAACAACGATGCACACAAGCCGACTTCTGGTTCAAAGTGTGGAAAGGTTCCACCACCTGCTGCGGCAAAGCTATCAGGCAACCCAAGGAAATATCATGCCCAAGATGAAAACCAAGAGCGGCGCCGCCAAGCGCTTCAAACCGAGAGGATCGGGCTCGATCAAACGTTCACAAGCGTTCAAGCGCCACATTCTGACCAAAAAGACCACCAAGTCCAAACGTCAATTGCGCGGCACCACTGAAATCCACGCCACCAACATGGGCAGTGTCCGCGCCATGTTGCCTTACGCCTAAAGGAGACCGCCATGCCTAGAGTTAAACGTGGTGTCACCGCCAAAGCGCGTCACAAAAAAGTACTGGATGCCGCTAAAGGCTTCCGCGGCCGCCGTTCCACCGTCTTCCGCATAGCCAAAGAAGCGGTGATGAAAGCGGGGCAATATGCCTACCGCGACCGTCGCAACAAAAAACGTGTGTTTCGCTCGTTGTGGATCGCCCGCATCAATGCGGCGGTGCGTGACGGCGGCATGACCTACTCAACATTCATGAACGGCCTGAAAAAAGCCGCCATTGAAGTTGATCGCAAAGTGTTGGCAGATTTGGCCGTGATGGACAAGCCCGCCTTTGCGCGATTTATCGAACAAGCCAAAGCTGGGCTTGCCGCGTAGATTCGTCTGTCAAAAACGCAAAAGCCCGCCTGGACTTCCAAGCGGGCTTTTTTGTTTGTGTGTCGCTCTCCCGTCGTAAACCCGATTTCCTGACAGTATCCAGACAGTAAAAAGGCTGCCATGACCCTTGATGAAATTCTTGTCGACGCAACCACGACGTTGAATGCCGTGATGTCGATCCCTGACCTCGAGCAAACCAAGGCCAAATTCCTCGGTAAGGCAGGCTCCTTGACCGAGCAATTGAAAGTGCTGGGCAAATTGCCCCCTGAGGACAAAAAAGAGGCGGGCGCGGCAATCAACTTGGTGAAAACGCAGGTGGAAGCACTCATCAATTCCGCCAAAGCCCGCATTCTCGATGCCGAATTGCGCGCGAAGTTGGCTGCCGAGGCTATCGATGTGACCCTTCCTGGCCGCACTTCAGGCAAGGGTGGATTGCATCCGGTGACACGCACGCTGGAGCGCATTGAGGCGCTGTTTGCCAGCATGGGATTTGTGGTGGCGGATGGCCCTGAAATCGAGGACGACTACACCAATTTCACCGCACTCAACACCCCGGAAAACCATCCGGCACGCTCGATGCATGACACTTTTTACATCGAGGGCTCAAAAAACCTGCTCCGCACCCATACGTCTCCCGTGCAGATTCGCCATATGCAGTCGCACAAGCCGCCGATCCGCATCATTTGCCCGGGCCGGGTGTATCGCTGTGATCACGATGCCACCCATTCCCCCATGTTTCACCAGATAGAAGGTTTGTGGGTGGAAGAGGGTATCAGCCTGGCCAGCCTGAAAGGCACGCTGACGCAATTTCTCAATGCGTTTTTTGAACGTGACGATATGCAGATCCGTTTTCGTCCTTCGTATTTTCCGTTTGTCGAGCCCGGCGTGGAAGTCGATATGGAATGGGAGAACAAAGGTGGTGCCGTCAAATGGCTGGAAATCGGTGGTGCCGGTGTGGTGCATCCCCAGGTGCTCAGAAACGGCGGGATTGACCCGGAAATCTATTCCGGCTTTGCCTTTGGCATGGGGCTAGATCGCCTGACCATGCTGAAATACGGTGTCAACGACCTGCGCCTGTTTTTCGAAAATGACATCAAGTTTCTTTCCCAATTTCGCTGAGAGCCCGCTTTATGAAAGTTTCTGTCAGTTGGTTAAAAGAGCTGGTTGCCATTGATCTTGGTGCAGCGGAAATCGCGCAAAAATTGACCATGGCCGGCCTCGAAGTCGAGGAGCAAACTCCGGTGGCGGCGGCATTCGGCAATATTGTGGTCGCGGAAGTCAAAACTGTCATCCCGCATCCCAATGCCGACAAGCTGCGCGTGACAGAAGTGGATGCGGGCACCGGCGCATTGCTGCAAATTGTATGTGGTGCGCCGAATGTGGCGGTCGGCATGCGAGTGCCCTGTGCAAAGGTTGGCGCGGTGTTGCCTGGTCTGGAAATCAGGCAGGCCACGCTGCGCGGGGTCGAATCCAACGGCATGTTGTGCTCGGCGCGCGAACTCGGCTTGTCTGAGGATCATGCGGGACTGTTGTCGCTGCCGATTGATGCGCCCATTGGCGCGGATATCCGTGAATATCTCGATCTGGATGATGTGGTGCTGACCCTGAAAATCACGCCCAATCGCGGTGATTGCCTGTCCATGATTGGTGTTGCGCGTGACCTGGCGGCAGTGACCGGCGCAACATTGCGCTTGCCAAAAACCCAGGCTGTTGCCGCAACTGCCACCACCCAGCGCGCGGTCAACATTGCCGCACCCCGTGCGTGCGGCCACTATTTGGGTCGGGTCATCAGCAACATCAATGCCCGTGCGGCGACACCGGAGTGGATGAAACGCCGCCTGGCGCGCGCCGGATTCCGCGCGATATCGGCTTTGGTGGACATCACCAATTACCTGACACTCGAACGCGGCCGCCCCATGCACGCCTTTGACCATGACAAACTCACAGGCGGCATCAACGTGCGGTTTCCCTTGGCCGGGGAGGCGATGAATTTGCTGAATGCCCAACATGTGATGCTTGATCCGGATATGTTGTTGATCACCGACGAGGCAGGGCCGGTGGCAATGGCCGGTGTGATGGGCGCTCTGGAATCATCGGTGACGGATGTGACAACCCACATATTTTTTGAGTCCGCATGGTTCAACCCCGATGTGATCCAGGGCAAAACACGCACCCTGGGCATCAACTCCGATGCCGCCTATCGTTTTGAGCGCGGTGTGGATCCAGCCTCAGCCCGCGAGGGGCTGGAATACGCCACCGAATTGGCGCTCACGATTTGCGGCACCCCACAAACCACAGTGGGTGCCATCACCGAGGCCAATGGTGAATTGCCGGTGCGCCGACCGGTGCGGGTACGCCCGACGCGCGTACAAGCCCTGACAGGCATGGTCATTGATGCTTCAGAAATGCGGCAAATATTCCAGCGGCTCGAATGCCGGGTGGAAGAGGGGGGCGCGGACGGCACCATGATGGTGACCGCGCCGTCGTATCGCTTTGACCTCAACATTGAAGAGGATTTTGCCGAAGAAGTGGCGCGTATTCATGGCTACGCGAATGTCCCTGCGACACCTCCCTTGGCATCCGTGCCGATTGTGGCCATATCCGATGCCCGGCGCGACCGCAGCCGCCTGCGCCGGGAACTGGCTGACATGGGCTATCAGGAAGTCATCAATTACAGCTTTGTGGCTGAGTCGTGGGAGACCGAATTGCAGGGCAATGCCCATCCGGTGCGGCTGGCCAACCCCATCGCCGCACACATGGGCGTCATGCGCAGCAGCCTCCTGGGTGGTCTGATTGCCACCCTGCAATACAACCTCAACCATGGTGAATCACGCGCCAAACTCTTTGAAATCGGCCGCTGTTTCACTGGAAGTGATGCCAACCTCACAAACCAGCCGGAGCGCATTGCCGGGCTGGTTTATGGCGCCCGCCATGCCGAACAGTGGGGAGAAGATAGATCAGAGCGGCAGGACTTTTTCTCACTCAAGGGAGATTTGGAGGCATTTTTGCAAGGAATGCTGGTGCGTTTTGAAATATCCATCCATCCGGCCTTGCATCCTGGGCGCAGTGCGGCGATCCTGGTGAATGGCAACAAAGTCGGCTGGATTGGCGAGTTGCATCCGCAATGGCAGCAAAAATATGAGTTGCCCATGACACCCATTGTGTTTGAACTTGACGTGCTGGCCATCAGCCAAACCGCCGACATCCGCCACCAAGCCATCTCAAGGATGCAAATGGTGCGGCGCGATGTGGCGCTTTTGGTTGATGAAACGATATCCTTGCAGGCTATAACCGACGCCACAAAAGCCTTGAATTTGGCCAATTTGGTCGAATTTGGTCTATTTGACTTTTACCGTGGGCCAAACCTCGAAGTTGGGAAAAAAAGCCTTGCGTTTCGTATAGTTATGCAAGATACTGAGAGGACTTTGACAGATGTTGAATGTGACCAAGTGGTCGAGTCATTTGTTAAAGTAATGTCTCAGAAATTCGGCGCAACTATCAGAAAATAAACAAAAAATGTCAATGACACTGACAAAAGCGGAACTGGCGGACTTGATGTTTGAAAAAGTCGGCTTGAACAAACGCGAAGCCAAGGATATGGTGGAGTCGTTTTTCGAAGAAATCAGGATGGCGCTCGAACGAGGAGACAGTGTCAAGCTGTCTGGTTTTGGTAATTTTCAACTTCGCAATAAACCGCAACGACCGGGGCGCAACCCCAAGACCGGGGAAGAAATCCCGATCACGGCGCGCCGCGTGGTGACGTTTCATGCGAGCCAAAAATTGAAGACCCTCGTGGAGAAGTCATTTAATGGATCCGCTGCCGTCCAGTAGCCTGCCGACCATTCCCGCCAAGCGTTACTTCACCATCGGCGAGGTAAGCGATTTATGCGGGGTCAAACCGCATGTATTGCGCTATTGGGAACAGGAATTCACCCAACTCAAACCGCTCAAACGCCGCGGCAACCGGCGTTACTATCAGCATCATGAAGTACTGCTGATCCGGCGCATCCGCGAGCTTTTGTACGAGCATGGGTTTACCATCAACGGTGCGCGCAACCGGCTCGACACGGTGGAGAGCATTACACCGGGGTCGACCAAGCCAACAATTTCTGCGGCGGCGGCAAGGCAAATGCGCGCGCTCGACCAACGTGAAATCAAGAGTGAATTAAAAAGCATTCTCAACATGCTGTCTGCATAGCCAAGGACAAGCGGCAAGGCTATAATGCCGAATCGTCGGAGCGTAGCGCAGCCTGGTAGCGCACTTGCATGGGGTGCAAGGGGTCGGAAGTTCGAATCTTCTCGC